>JAUQOX010000193.1 GCA_030550695.1 Gemmatimonadota bacterium
CCCATGTTCCGAAGTTCTGGAGCTGAGCCACTGCCTCCACCTGGGGGAACCACACCCCCCGGACGGCCTCCAGCGAAGCCCGGGCGGCCTCCACCTCTTTCCTGGCCAGAGCCACCTCGGGGTTTCCCGCCTCGGCGTGTTCCAGCAAGGATTCCAGCGGAGGAAGGGGCGGTCCAGGCCAGGGGAAGGGAGCCAGTCCCCGCTTCCGCAGCCCCTCCACGTCCAAGCCGGTCCGGCGAGCCAGGCGTTGCCAGGCCAGCTCCAGCTCGGCCGCCGTCTGCACCTCCTCGGCTCTGGCTGCGGCCAACGCCGCCCCCGCCCGCAAGAGTTCCACCTGGGCCGCTTTCCCCTCTTGGAAGAAGGCGGCCACCCGGGTTTCCTCCGCCTCCAAGGCTTCCATATGGCGCAAGGCGGCCTCCCGAACCTCCGTCAGAGCCAGGACCTCCAGGTAGGCCGAGGCCGTCTCCACTGCGGCGTCCATGGCCTCTTTGCGGACGTTCTCCCGAGCCCCGTCCAGCCCTGCCCTGGACTCCTGGAGGCGACCCTGCCGCCCCCCACCGTCGAAGAGGAGGTAGCTCAGGGAAAGGGCCCCCTGGACCAGGGTCCGGTGGAAGGCCGGGGGCCGGCGGGGGTCGAACCCGTGGAGGGGAGCCACCACCATGGGCTCCTGAAACCGGTTCACCCCCCCCTGGCCGGAGACCATGGGAAGGAGGGCGCTCCGGGACAGCGTCAGAACGGCCTCCGCACCCTCTTGGGCCGCCCGGGCCCTCCCCACCGCCGGGTGGAGGACCAGCGCCCGCTCCACCGCCTCGGCCAGGGTGAGGGGTGGGGACGGCTCCTGGGCCCCCGACGCCCCGGGGGGAAGGAGCCACGGCAACACCAAGAGGACACCTCCGGCCCTGCGCCGTAAGCCGAGGAAGCTTCTCAGCCACCACCGGGGGAGACGCGAAGCCGGCCGCACTTTCCCGGCCATCCTCCCCCCGAACTCCCGGACGCGCTGTGGTTTCATGGCGCTCTCCCCGAAGCGAGGGCCCGGCGGAGGATGGAAACCCCATGCTCCTCCGGCGAGGAATGGGGCCGGGGGATCCCTTCCCACCCCGCCCCCCCCTTCCGCAGGACCGCCGGGACCACGGACAGATACACAGGTTGGGACAACACGGTGAGGGCCTGGAGGACCGGGTCTCCGCCGACGATGGACCCCTCCTTCTGCCCTTTCCGCAACACGGCGGTGAGGGCCCCCAGCACCGCCCGGATGGTCTCCACCACCTCCGGATGGGGGTGCTCCCCCAGGACCAGTTCCTGCACCATGAAGCGGGGCATGTCCGGGTTCTCCGCCAGGTGCCGGAAGAACCCCCTCACCATGGCCTCCAGACCGTCCAAGGCCGGCAGGTTTTGGCGGCCGATCTCTTCCAGCCGCCTCCGTAACGGCTCCAGACACGCCGCCAAGACCGCGCCGTAGAGGCCCTCCTTGCTCCCGAAATGATAGGTGACCGCCCCGAGGTTGGTCCCGGCTTCCCGGGTCAAAGCCCGGACGGAGGTCCCGGCGAAGCCCCGCTGGGCGAAGAGCCGGCGGCCTACCTCCAGGAGTCGGCGGCGGGTAGGGGATTCGGCAAGGGCTGGAGCAGTTTGATTCATACGTTTGTATGATACGAGGATCGAACCATCTCCGCAAGGGCCCCTCCAGCCCCGCTCCCGGCTGTACCAAGACCCACCCACGAAGACGCGCCCCCCACCCCTGCGGGCAAGGTAGGGAAGACACGCCAGGTGATCGAGGCGCTGGAGGCCGGCCCCCACCCCGGCGGGCGAGGTAGGGACTTCGCCCACAGGGCGGGCGGGTTCCCTACCCTCCCGTATGGCACTCGGCGCAGTTCACCATCTTCCAGAGGTCACCGATGTCAATGGGGTGGCGGAACTCCAGGCCCTGGGGGGAAATGGTTTCAGCGGAGGGGCCCGTCCCCTGGGCGATGATGACGTGGCAGGCGTTGCAGTCGTGGGTGATGATGCGGCCGTCTTCGCTGACGTGTTGGCCGTCGTGGCAGCGGTAGCAGCCCGGAAAGATGGTGTGGCCTACGTTGGAAGGGTACACCCGCCAATTCACCCCCATGCGGGGGAAGAAGTTGGTGCGGTAGATGTTCTGCAGGGCGGCCACAGCCTCCTCCACCAGGCCCGGCTCGGGGAAGCCGGCATATTCGGCCCGCAGGCTATCCG
The DNA here is from genome assembly GCA_030550695.1 of Gemmatimonadota bacterium. GTDB lineage: Bacteria > Gemmatimonadota > Gemmatimonadetes > Longimicrobiales > Gaopeijiaceae > JAUQOX01. The sequence continues at coordinate 2,209 of JAUQOX010000193.1, forward strand.
CAATACGGGCCAGGGCTTCTTCCGTAGTGGCATACTCCGCCGTCAGGAGGGCCCGGGCCGTGCGTTTGATGTAGGGAAGATCCCGGCTGATCCGCCCCGTGCTCAGGGCCAGGTTCACCGCCCGGCTCGGCGCCTGGTAGATGTGGGACGGACGGTTGTGGCAGTCGATACAGTCCATGACCCGGATCTCGTATCGCTCCAGGTCCTCAAGAGGGATGGGATCTTGTCGGGACCGGTAGACCGTCACGTTCCCGTCGGCATCGGTGACCCTCACCCAAGGGATCACCTGGCGGGCAGGATCGGTGGCGATGTACTCCACCCGGTTGGCGATGTTCATGTGCCAGTGGATGCCGCCGGCCCGCCCGAGGGCGGGGTCTCCCCCCCCGATCTTCATGAGGAGGCGGATGGTCCACGGGGTGTTGGCCGAGTCACTGAAAAAGTGGTCGTTCACCCGTTCCACGTTGCCGAAGAACTTGTTGGGCCAGTGGCATTGCTCGCAGGTCTCCTGGGCCGGCCGCAGGTTCTTGATGGGGGTGGGGATGGGGCGGGGATAGATGTTCCGCAGGGTGGCATAGACCTGGTAGGTCCCGGAGAGCTTGGACTGCACGAACCAGCCGGCTCCCGGGCCGATGTGGCATTGGACGCACGAGACCCGGGCGTGGGGGGAGGCCTGGTAGGCCGTGAACTCCGGCTCCATGACGGTGTGGCAGACCTGGCCGCAGAAGGTCACGGATTCGGTGAAGTGGTAGGTCCGATAGCTCCCCACGGCCGTCAGCAGGAGGAAGAGGATCGCCCCCACCCCGCCCGACACGAAGAGCCTCCGGTGCCGCTCCTGGTTGAAGTCGATCACCGGGTGGCGGGGTACTTCGCCCGGGGCCAGGCGGAGCCTCCGCCGCCGCTCGAGGATGGCCCCCAGTCCCATGAGGAGGAGACCCGCCACCAGGAACGCCGGGGCGACCAGGTAGGTCAGGATCCCCATGTAGGGGTTGGGGAGGCCGCTGAAGAGGTCCATGGCCAGCAGGGAGATCACGGCGAAGGCACTGGCCGCCGCCAGGATCATCCCCACCAAGCTGATCCAATTCTCCCACAGGGGGGGCACGCGGGCCCCGGAACCCGGACGCTCTTCGGAACCCCCGCCCGGCGTCACCGGAGCCGGATTGCCCGCATCTCTCCGTTCCATGGCCCAGCTCCTCCTTGTTCCCCCGGATTTTTCCCCTTTCCCGCTTTTCCCGTCCTCCACTCCCCCTGGCTACGCCTGGCGCCCCCCTTTCCTCGCACCCCCCAGGAAGGCCAGGATCTCCTGGGCTTGCGACGGGGCCTTTTCCATACAGGCGTTCATGCTGATCCCATAGTAAGAACTCCCCGCCACCCAGATGCCCGGCTTCCGGGCCAGAAGGGCGTGGATCCTCGCCAGGCGGGCCCCGTGCCCCACCGTATACTGGGCAATCCCCAAGCGCCAGCGGTAGACCCGCTCCCAGAGGGGCCGAGCCCGCAGCCCCATGGCCCATTGGAGATCCTCCAAGACCGTGGCGACGATCTGCTGGTCGGTGAGGCTGAGAACGTCGGGATCGTGGGCCCCTCCGATCATGGCCCGAAGGAGAACCTTTCCCGGAGGCGCCCGTCCCGGAAAGATGCTGGAGTCCCACAAACACCCCAAAAGGCGAAGCCCCTCTCCCCGAGGAGCCAGGAATCCGAAACCGTCCGGCGCCCCCCCCATGGCCCCCTCGTCGAAGGCCAGGGCCACCACCGCCAGGGGCGCCGTGGGGATCTCCCCCAGGACCTCCGCCAGCTCGGGATCCAAGCCGGCCACCAGGGGCACGGCCTTCGGTGCGGGGACCGCCAGGACCACGGCATGGGCTGGCAAGGTTTCCCCGGAGGCCAGCCGCACCTTCCAAAGGTACCCTTCCTCCTCATCCGTCCCGCCCCTCCCCCCCGCCCCCCCGCCCCACGCCCCCCCCCCCCCCGCACCCCGCCCCCCCCCCCCCCCCCCCCCCCCCCCCCCCCCCCCACCCCCCCGGCCCCCCCCCCCGCCGCGGCACCCCCTCCCACCCACTCCACCTCCACCACCTCCACCCCGCACCGGAGGGCATTGCCCAGGGCGGCTGCCAGGGTCTTGGGAAGCAGATCCAGGCCCTCCCGGAACGAGGTGAGGGTCCCGCCCGGCCCCGCCGGCCCCCCCGAGGGCCCGGCGTCTTCCACCGGCTCCCCCCGCGCCCGCCGGGCCTCGGCCTCCTTCCGGGCCCGCCTCCTTTCCTTGGCCAGGGCGAACATGGCCTTTACCAGGCTCCCGTGCTCCTCCTCCATGGCCGCCATCTTGGGAAACGCCGAAGCCAGGGACAGCTCATGGACATTGCCCGCAAAGACCCCGGAAACCATGGCATCCACGAGGACGGACGCCGCCTCTTGCCCGATGCGACGGGCGGCGAACCCGAACACCGTCTCGTCCACCCCCTCCGGCTTGCGGGGGGCGAAAGGCTCGGCCAGGACCCGCAAGCGGCCCCGGAAAGAAAGCACAGGGCTGACCAGGAAGGACAAGGGCCCGGAGGGAAGCCGATGGAGCCGACCGCGGCGGAACAGATAACGCTTGGCCGCCGCCGGGTCGGCCTTCTGCACCCGGTCCTCGAGGCCGAGCCGGCGCACCAGGGCGTTGGTGGCGGGAGCGTTGTCCAGATACCCGTTGGGGCCCCGTTCGATGATGAAGCCTTCCTCCCTCCGGGTGCGGATGTTGCCCCCCGGCTCGGGAGAAGCCTCCAGCACCCGCACCTCCAGTCCACCGGGCACCCGCCCCCCCCCTTCCTGGAGGTGGAATGCCGTGGCCAAGCCGGCGATCCCGCCCCCCACCACCACAACCCGCTTCTTCATACGGTGCGGCTGAACACGGGCTCGTCGGCCCTCTTGGTCTCCAGGTACCGGTCGAAGGCCATACAGACGTTCCTCACAAACAGGCGCCCCCCCTCCGTCACCCGGAGGCCCCAGGGGTGGAGTTCCACGAAGCCCGCTTCCAGCACCTCCTCCAGGCGGGCCAGCGACGAGGCAAAGTAGCTATCGAACTCCACGCCGAAACGCCGGAACACCTCGTCCTTCTCGACCCGGAAGTTGCACATGAGCTGTTGGATCACGTACTGGCGGACCCGGTCGTCATGGTCCAAAACGTATCCCCGCTGGATGGGAAGGCGGCCTTCGTCCAGGGCCTCATAGTAAGCCGACAGCTTCTTCTCGTTCTGGAAAAACGCCCCCTGGACGTCCCCGATCCCGCTGATGCCGAACGCCACCATGTCGGAGGCGGGCATGACGGTGTAGCCCATGAAGTTGCGGTGCAGTCGTCCTTCCCGGGCCGCCACCGCCAGTTCGTCG
>JAUQOX010000194.1 GCA_030550695.1 Gemmatimonadota bacterium
CGGCGCGGTACAGCACCTCCCCCCGGGCCAGAGGCCGGTCCGGGAGGCGGTTCAGAAGCCGATGGAGCTTCCGATCCCGGGAAGGAGTGATCCGGAAGGGCACGGGCCTCGCCTTTCCCGCATCCAAGGAGCGTAGTTCCACCTGGGCTCCCGGATCCGGCAGCCAGGCCGCCGGGCCCGGGAGACGGTAACCGGCGTGGCCTCCCGGGCCCCTTGCCGGAGTCGGAGCCCGTGGCCCATTCTGCAAGGCACCCGGAGAGGTGGGGGCCCGACTCACAAGGTAGGGGGAAAGGTGATGGCGGTGGAAGGCCTCGAGCAAGCCCGGAAGTTGATGGCCGACGCCCGGAAGCTCTGTGTCCTGACGGGGGCAGGGATCAGTGCCGAATCGGGAGTCCCGACTTTCCGGGGGCCGGAGGGTCTTTGGAGGACCTTCCGCCCCGAGGAGTTGGCCACACCCGAGGCCTTCGCCAGAGACCCCCGCCTGGTGTGGGAATGGTACGAATGGCGCAGGGGCGTGATCCGGGGGTGCCGACCCAATGCAGGGCACGAAGCGTTGGCCCGCCTCGCCCTTTCGGGCGGCAAGGAGGTGCGGATCCTGACGCAGAATGTCGACGGCCTGCACGAGGAGGCGGCCCGGGCGGTCGCCGGGGGGAGGGACCCCTCCCCTGCCCTGCCCTTGGAACTTCACGGCTCGATCTTCCGGGTTCGATGCACCCGTTGCCCCTACCGCAGCACCCATCGGGAACCCTTGGACACCTCCTCGACCGACCTCCTCCCCCGGTGTCCCCGCTGTCGGTCGCTCCTCCGGCCGGACGTGGTCTGGTTCGGAGAACCCTTGGACGACGAGGTCCTCCAGGAGGCCTACGACCTGGCTCGACACGCCGATCTGTGCCTGGTGGTGGGGACGAGCGCCCTGGTGCACCCGGCGGCTTCCCTCCCCCTGGCCACCGTCCGGGGGGGCGGGGCAATCCTGGAAGTCAACACCACCGAAACCCCCTTGACGCCCCTGGCCGCCGTCTCCCTCCGGGGGAACGCCGCGGTCTGGCTTCCCCTGTTGCAGGGCGGGGAGACTTGAGGGGGAGGGACCTTCCGATCCCTCCTCCGGTTTCAGGGGGCCGGAAGAACGAGGGTCGGCGCGGCCGGAGGCCTGCGGCTTGTCGGAGCATGGAGGATGGGGAACTCGCGGGACTTCCGTGGGTTTTCCTTGTCAGGCCAGGATTCTCCGGCGCGGGTCGGCGGAAGCGCCGGGCCAGGTCGGCATGGCGGCCCACTCCCTCCCCGCGCTCCACCCCCGTTCGGACCTTTGCCCCATGAGGCCTCACGCTCTGTCACGCCTTCTTGCCAGGAGGACCGGGCTCCTGGCTGTGGCCTTGGCCGGTCTTTCCCTTGGCTGCGGCGACGCCACGTCACCCCCGAAGCCGGTTCGTCTCGTGGTCTCTCCTGCCCAGGTGGAGTTCCAAGCTTTGGGGGAGACCCAGCTCTTCACCGCGCGGCTCGAGGACGAGAAGGGTCGGGAGGTGTCGGGTGGTCCCCTCGCCTGGTCCTCCTCCTCTCCGGAGGTGGTGCGGGTGGATCCCTCGGGCTTGGCTACGGCCGTCTCCAACGGCACGGCCACGATCCGGGCCACGGCCGGCGCCCTTTCGGGGACGGCCACCGTCAGGGTGTTGCAGACGGTCAAGGAGATGGTCAAAACCGCCGGGGATGGGCAGAGGGGGGCCATGAGCCAGGTCCTGCCTGTTCCGCCCCAGGTGGAACTCCGCGACGCCCGGGGGAACCCGGTGGCCGGTGTTCAGGTCTCCTTCGTGGTCACGGCCGGCCGAGGCACGGTGGGTGCGGCATCCGTGTTTACCGGTCCCGACGGCCGGGCGTCCACCTCTTGGGCCCTGGGGTGCTCGGACGAAACCCCCCAGCGCCTGGAAGCCCGGGCAGGGGGCTTGGTCACCCTCTTCACCGCCGAGGCGGATCTGTCCTTGCCGGCCATTTGCAACACCTCCTTGCCCGATGGACGGGTGAGCCTCCCCTACGGGGCCTCTCTCCAGGTGGCCGGCGGCGATCCCACCTCCATGAGCTGGACGGTGGCCTCCGGTGGCCTTCCCCCGGGGATCAGCCTTTCCTCCGGGGGCAGGTTGGAGGGGACGCCCACCGAGGAGGGAACCTTCTTTTTCCGGGCCCGGGCCCAGGATGCTGCCGGCCGGCAGGCTTCGGCGGATTTCGCCCTCCGGGTATGCCCTGCTCCCCTTTCCTTGGCTCCGGGAGAGTGGGTGGCCTTGAACCCTTCGGGGCCCACGGGTTGCGGGTTCCTTCTCCCGTCGGGGCTCACCGGGACTCGCTACCGATTTGCGGTCCTCTACCCCTCGGCGGTGGAAGACTCCACGGCGGTGCCCAGGGTCACCGTGGTGGGGACCAGGCAGGTCCTTTCCGCGAGTCCCCAGACCGCGGGTGCCGAACCGGCGGGGGTTCCCTTCGGAAGCTTCGTCCGCCCCCCTGCCCAAGGGGACGGAAGCAGCCGGATCTCCCCATCGGATCTGGCTGTCGCCCAGGCCACGGAAGCCTTCCACGGGGCCCTTCGAAGGGCCGAGGCGGAGCTCCTCCGCCGCCTGAGCCCGGGGGCGGGGCCCCTGGCGGACCGGCGAAAGCTCCGGCTGGCCTGGGAAGGAGCCGAGGCGGTGTCCCCCTCCCCCACACCGGCCCCCGACAAACTCACCTTCACCCACCCCAGGGATTACAGCCGCTGTGAGGTGGGCAGCACGGTACGGGGGATCAAGCTGGGGGAAAATGACCTGATGGTCTTCTACCAGGACAGCGTGCAGTACGCCTCCACCCCCCTCCCGTCGACCCTCACCCAATGGATGCTGGATTACTATCGGGACTTCGGGAAGCCGGTGGTGGACGGCTACTTCGGGGGAGTTCCCGACGTGAATGGGGACGGTCGGGTCGTGGTACTGATCACGCCGGAGGTTCAGGCCACGGTTGCCGCCTTCGTCTGGAGTGGGGATTTCTACTCCAAGAGCCAGTGCCCTGCCTCCAACCAGATGGAGCTGGTGCGGTTCAGCTATTCCGTCATCATGGGGATGGTAGGATCGTCCCCCAATTACCAGGCTCTCTCCACCCTGGTGCATGAGGTCAAGCACGTCAGCTCGCTCTACGAATCCGTCCGCCGTGGCCGGTTTCAGCCTCTTTGGGTGGAGGAAGGGACGGCCGAGCTGGCGGGGGAAATGTCCTCCCGGCTGGCGTGGGCCGCGGTGGGGGGCCCGCCGGTGGGCGCCACGGTGCTTCGGAGCCACAAGAACACCCGGGACGAAACGATCTTCAAAGCCAGCTACGGCGTCCTCCTGCGTTTGGCCCGAACCATCGGGTACCTGGGAAGCCAACCCAACGGGGTGGTGGTGACGCCTGTGGGAGCGTCCCCGCACCACAACGTGTACGGATCCGGATGGCACTTCCACCGCTGGCTCGGAGACGCTTATGGAGGGGCTGCGGCACCCATGGGAGACTCCGCCCTGTTCCGTCGTCTGAACGAATGGGTGGCGCCGGTGGGGGTGCAAGGCATCGAAGCGGTGGCCGCCCTCGGGAAGCCCTGGGGGACTCTTTTGGAGGAGTACACCGCCGCTATCCTGGGCGTGGGCCAGGGTTTCCCCCCCCTCAGAGGGGGGAGGGCGTTTACGAGTTACGATTTTCCCGACATCACCACCGGCCTCCTGGTGGGCCAGCGGCCGGGTTATTACCCATGGCCCGTCCACCTCACGGGGGATCAGACCTCGGCCCCCTTCGGAAACTTCACCTATACCGGAGGCATCGGAGCCGGGGGGGTCCAACCTTTCGACTTCACCTCGGACGCGCCCGCTACCGGTCTCGAGGTCAGGGTGTGGGCCGACCAGGGCCCTCTACGGATCGTGATCCTTCGTTTGTTCTGAGGCGGTACGAACCAGGAGACACCGATGGCTCCAACCTCCGCAGGTCTCCTTGGGAAGCTTCCTAGGGCGGCCCGGCTCCTTCGGGGGGCCTGCCCCTTCGTGCTCGCACTGGCGGTTGCGGCCTGTGGGGATCGAGGGCCGGGTGGGTTGCTCTATGCTCCGGTGGAGGCCCCTCCCCCGGCGGAGGGTCGTGGGGGGATGGTGAGCTCGGCCCACCCCTTGGCCACCGAAGCCGGCATCCAGGTCTTGCGTTCGGGTGGAAACGCCTTCGATGCGGCGGTGGCGGTGGCGGCGGCCTTGGGGGTGGTGGAACCCATGATGTCGGGGGTGGGCGGGTACGGCACCCTTCTGATCTACTCGGCTCGGGAAGGGAGGGTGAGGTTCCTGAACGCCAGCGGGAGAATTCCCAGGGGCGTGAAGCCCGAGGTCTTCCGAACCTCCTCGCCGGGATTCGAGAAGAACCGCCGGGGTGCCAAGGCGGTATCCACCCCGGGCAACGTCAGCGCTTGGGCCGCCCTTTGGGGAACCTACGGGAGCGTTCCCTGGTCCGCCCTCCTGGAGCCTGCGATCCGGCTGGCCGAAGAGGGTTTCCCGGTTGACGAGCGCCTGAGCGGCCTGATTGCCCAGGCCTGGGACGAGCTCCCCCCCCACGCCCGGGCCTTTTACGGGCCGGAGGGAAGGCCGCTGGAGCCCGGAGGGCGACTGATCCAGCGGGACCTGGGGCGTACCCTTCGGCTGTTGGCCGACCAGGGACCGGACGTTTTCTACCGAGGAGAGCTCGCCGACGCCATCCACGCCGCCATGGTGCAAGAAGGGGGCTTCCTGGCCAAAGACGACCTCGAAAGGCACGAGTCCGAGTGGTGGGACCCCATCGAGATGGAGTATCGGGGGTACCGGGTGGTGGTCCCGTCACCCCCTGCCAACGCCTTCCCTGCCCTCGTGCGCTTGGGAATTCTCGGGCAGTTCGACCTCCGGAGCCTGCGCCACAACTCGCCGGATTATCTGCATCTGTTCGCTGAGGTGACGAAGATGGGCTATTGGGTCCGCCTCCGGTATGCCGGCGATCCGGAGGTAAACCCTCCTCCCCTGGACACCTTGTTGTCGCCCGCCTACTGGAAGGATCTGGCCCGGCGTGTGAACCGGGAAGAGGCGGTCCCCTTTGCCTTCCCCCGGGCCGGAGATCCGACGACTGCCCACACCACCCATTTCGTGGTGGCGGACAGCCAAGGGAACGTGGTGTCCGCAACCCAGACCCTCGGTCAGGCCTTCGGTAGCCGAATCATGCCCCCGGGTACAGGGATCTGGCTGAACAACTCTTTGGCCTATAGCACCTTCGATCCTCCGGGGAATCCCATGGACGCCCACCCTGGGCGAAGGAAGCTGTCCGGAGACGTTCCCCTTTTCGTGATGAAGGAGGGGCGTCCCTGGATTGCCCTGGGAACCCCTGGGGGGCACACCATCGACCAGACGGTCCCCCAGATGGTGGTCAACGTCCTGGACTTCGGCATGAACCTGGCTCAGGCGGTGGCGGCTCCCAGGATCGCCTTCGCCGAGCCGGATATCCTTCTGGTGGAAGAGACTCTTCCAGCCGAAGTGGTGCGAGCCCTGCGGTTCCGGGGACATGCGGCGGTCCGCATCGAGGC
>JAUQOX010000195.1 GCA_030550695.1 Gemmatimonadota bacterium
GGGCGGCCCCGGGACAACCGTGGCCGGCAACGGGGTACCCCCCCCAATCCTCGGGGGCGGGACCATGGCCCGACGGGCGGTGCCTCAGCGGGGGAGCTCCCTGCCCGGCGTCACCTGCCCGTTCTCGAACAGGAACTGGCCGTACACCCCCAGCTGGAACTGGGACGCACGCTCCTTCCTTCCCACGAAGGACCGTCGGTCGGTGTAGGAGACCTGCAGGCCCACCGCAAGGGGACGGGCGATCCCCTCCAGAGAAAAGGCCACCGTCCGATCGAGGAGGTCCAGGAACGGGGTGCACTTTCCGACGCCTTCCGGCTCTCGGCAGCCGACCTGGGAGGTGTACTGATAGGAAAAGCTCACCCGCAGGGGCTCGTCCAGCTCCACACCGCCTCCGGGCCGGCGGCGGACGGCCCCCGACACCCCGGCGCCGTGAACGGCACGCCGGGAACGCGTCACCCCCGTGGGATCCTGGCCTTCCCCCCACAGAAAGCTCCCGGAGTACCGAAGGGTAAAGCCGCCCGCAAGGCGAAGAACCGCCTCCGCCGGAACCTGGTCTTCCCATCGGAGGCGGTGAGGCCGGAGGGGGCCGGACCCCCGGCCGGCCCTTGCGTCGGAGACCTCCGAAACGGTGAGGAACCGGGTAGGGTCCCCCCCTTCCCCGTCGGGACCCCAATCCGCCTCGGCCCGGGTCCGCCGGTACCCCGACGACAAGGACAGCCCCTCCATCGCCCCCCTCCACGCCCCCTCCCCCCTCCCCCTTTCCAGGCCCACCCGGAGGTCGGGCCAGGTGAGGGCCTCCGTTCGGCGAGGAGCGCCCCTTTGGACCACCTCCCAGCGGGAGTCGGAGAACCCCACCCCCACCCGCAACCCTCCGGGAAGCCGCAGGCCGCCCCCTCCGTTCCAAGACACTCTTTCTGTAAGGATGCTGGCGCTGTCGTCCCCGACCCCCGCAAAGGCTTCCTTCCCGCCCCAGCCCCATTGGAACCCCAGACCCGGCTCCACGGCCTCCCGCAGAAAGCGGCCCGAGATCCCCCCCTGGCGGCTCACCCACCAGGGTTCCAACCAGCCCAACAGCTTTTCCGCGGTGCGGCCGCGACTGGCCGTTTCCCGCACCCAAGCCCGGGGATCCACCGAAAGCGAAAGGCGGGTGGAGCGCCCGCCCTCGGCCGTGCGCAGGAGCTGCCACAGGGTATCCGCGCTTTCCACCCGCCACCCCAACCAGGACCCCCCCCGCCGGGAGACGTATAGGGTTCGGATCTCCGCCTCCCCCCGGACCCCCGGCCCCAAGGTAGGCCGGAATCCCAGGCCGGTCTCCAACCTTCTGGTGGGCTCCCATCCCAGGGACAGCGGCCCTGCGCCGCGACGCTCCCCGGCCAACACCCTCTGCGCTCTGGGGTCGTCCACCGCCCGGCCCGGGGCCAGGAGGTCCCTGACGGAGAGCCAGTTCAACTCCGCAGACAGGCTCTCCAAGGGGCGGAAGGCCAGGAGTGCCGAGCCCTCCAGGGTCCGGAAGGGAGACAGGACGGGCCTTTCCAGGGAATCGGAGGGGCGGCGCACCACATCGTCGTACAGCCACCTCTTCCCTTCTCCTTCTCCGTAATGGGTCGCCAGGCGGATCTGCTCCGGAGTCCAACGAAAACGGGCGCCGAGGACCCCTGACTCCCACTGCCGGGGGAGGATCGCCCGCACCGCGGGGGAAAGGGCCGGGGGAATCAACGGGAACTCCTTGGGGGCCGGCCGGGTCTCGAACTCCGCCCTCCCGTCCCACGCCTCCTCCCGAAACCGCGACGCCACGCCGGCCCGCTGCGTCCGGGTCCATCCGCCCCCCAACGACAGCCCTGCCAGCACGGAGGCCAGGACACCCTGCCCGACCGGGGTCAACTTCCGGACACCCAGCTCCACCCGGGTCTGGGTCTCGTCGGGTACCCGGAGGTCCCGGAGTCCACCCGCCTGGAGGTCCGTGTGGGGCAAAAACAGGGGGCGGCCCCCCGTTCCGAGGCGGGAAACCGCCACCGGCACCGACCACCCCCATGGGCTCGGCAGGAGCCTGCCCAACTCCAGGTCCGCCCTGAGGGCCAGGGAAGCTTGGTCCTCGAAGGAGGCTTCGTTCCTCAACTGCCGGAAATGGGGACCTTGTCGGCTGAAGGTCAGGCCGGCCCGGAGGAGGCCCGGGACCTCCAGATCCGCCCCCAGGAAGGCGGCCCCTCCCCCCTCCTCCACCGGCCGGTGAAGCCGAAGCTCGTTGAACCAAACCCGCCCCCCCACCAGGCCGGGCCCCGGGTTCCACACCCCCAGGGCCACCTCCCGGACCGCAGCCAGGTTGGGGGCCCGGGCCCGGTCCCGGAGGAAAACCGCATAGGTGGAGTCGGGGCTCCACAGCTCAAGGGGGGGAGAACCGGTCGGGAGGGGATTCCGGATGAGTTCCTCCTCTCCCCGGCGCCGGAGGCGGATCCACTCCTCCAGGGAGATCACCACCTCCGGGAGCCAGTCTCCTTCCCGTAGTCCCGCCCCCGGCGGGAGGGGGGAACGCCGGGTGCGGAAGAGGTAGAAGTTGTCGGGGTCCGTGCCCACCTTCAGGAACACCTCCACCTCTTGCCCACCCCACGCCCCGTCGGGGACCAGCACCCAGAAACGCAACTCCCGGTAGGTCAGGAAGTTCCTGGGGCGTTGGGGGAACCGGTGGTAGACCTCGGCCCGCTCCCGGGGGCCCAGATCCGTCACCTCCAGCCCGAGGGAGCGCTCCCCGAACTCCACCCCGCCCCCCTGGAACGCCTGGGACGGGTCGTCCAGTTCCTCCAAGACCTTGGGAGGGGACCGATACCTTCCCCCTTCCGTCAGCAGGCTCACAGGCCCCACCTGGACCTTTCCCCCCAGGCCCGCCCGGGTGCCCGCCCACCCCTCCAGCACTCCCGACTCGCCCCTCTGGATCCAGCGGGAACCCACCCAGCGGAGGCGGGTCAGGGTGACCCCCCCGGCCACGCCCCCCACCACGGTCAGGCGTAGGTGCTTGACCGCCCGCCATCCCGCCTCGGTAAAGCGCCCTTGCACCGCCAGGGCGCCGGCACCCCGGAGGGGGATGCGGTAGAGACTGAAGGCCGTGCCCGTCTCTTGGGGACCCCGTACGCGGTAGGGGGAAGTACCGTCCAGCGGGAGAACGTAACGGACCACCCGATCCTGAACCGACAGGAACCCGTCACCGTCCAGGTCCTCCGTGTCGCTCCGACCATTCCCCCGGGCGCAGTTGGCCCTGGGGTCCCCCAAGGGGAAGACCCCCGTGGGGGAACCCCAGCAGCTTTCGCCCCACATTCCCCGCCGATCCAGGCTGCGGTCCCAGATCTCCCCCCGGGTCGGATCCGCCTCCTGGTCCAGCACTCCCAACCCCCACGGACGGCCGGTTTCGGGGTGGACACCCGAACTCCTGCCCTGATCGTCCAGGAAGAGGGCGTCTTCGCTCACCTCCCCCAGATCCACCACCAGGACGAGCCCCTCCCCCCCTGCGGCATAGAACTCCAAGTAGTCCATTCGGGACAGGTCCACCCCCGAAGGGGACAGCAGGGTGGTCACGGACCGCCAGGAGGCTTTTTCCGCCGGACGGGGCTGGAAGGTGAGGCGAAGGCCCGGCTGGCGGACCTGGGCCCCGGCCGTGCGGATCTCCCGGTCCACGTCCCGGGCGGGGAGGAAGCCCTCGAAAACGCCCACGCTGTCCCCGGCCGGGCCTTGGAGCAACCAGATGTGCTGCCAGACCAGTCGGCCCGCGCTCCCCTCGTCCAAGGCGGCAGGGGCGAACTTCTCCAAGCCCTCCGGAGACTCCGGGGCGCTTCCCAGCTTCCAATCCTGCGCCCGGAGCGACAGGGTCAGCTCCTGGGATCCGTCGAAGTCGTCCAGGAACACCGCGCCCCGGGTGTTGGGGCTGGGGAGCGATCCGGCCACCTCCCCCTCCAGCCTGAGTTCGGCGGGCGCCGGGGTACCGCCGCCCGGGAGGGCCGCGGCCAGGCGGTCCAGCCATGGCACGGAGAACCGGTACCGGCCCTGCACCCCCCCCAGAAGGGCTGCAGAGGGTTCCATGCCCAGGGCGGGACGCCGCTGGAGGACCTGCTCCCGCTGGTACAGGCCCAGGAGGTGGAGCGCGCCCCGGTCCCCGAGGTCGTAACGGCTCTGGAATCCCAGGACCGAGGTGGGGGTGACCTGGAAGACGGGTTTCTGTTCCCACGTGGCCCGGAGGGTGGCCCCCGGGAGGGTCGTCAGCTCCTCGGGGCGGAGAAAGGTCACCTGCCCGATGTCGTAATCCACCCGGTAGTCCAGGCCGGCCCTCAGGAGCCGCTCCCCCAGCCAGATCCGTTCCGAGCCCTCCCGGACCCCCAGGGCCCCCAAGAAGAAGCTGGCGGGCACCCCCTGGGCCCGGGACCGGACCGTGAACACGAGCCGGTACAGCGCCCTGGCCGCCCGCTCCACCGGATCGGGGTGATCGTAGATCGCCGGATTTCCATCGAACCCCAGGAGCCCCCCCGCCCGGCCCGGGGAAAGCCCCCAAGGAGCAAGGGGCGGCGGGTCCGCAAAGGGGCGGAGGGTGGGAAAGACCAGGAAGGTCCCCGGGACGGCCGGAGGGTCGCCCGGGTCCTCCCGGGCCGGCCGGAAGAGGACGCGGCCGTCCACAGCCTCCCAGGGGGCCTCCCGATCCAACCCGAACAGACGAAGGTAGGGGACGCTCTCCCCCCCCGGTCCACGCTGGAAGGTCCGCCCCCCCGAGGGCTCTCCCAACGTCACGGTGACGGTGACGGATTCCTCGTCCAGGTCCTCCGACCCGGAGATCCGGTACACATGGTGCATCTCCAGCTCCCAGGTGGGCTCCCCGGGCTGGTGCCGGGGCCCGGCGGCTTTCAGGAGCCGAAGCCGGGGGCGGCCCCCGGCGTTGTGGACCCGTTCGGGGTCGTGGTCCCCCACCGCGGTGCCGGAAGCCGTGACGTAGGCCGCGGCCAGCATCTCGTCGGGCCGGAGGGGTCTTCGGAGCACAAGCCAGAGGCGGCTGGGGTGGAGAAGGTAGTCCACGCCGGGCTCCAGCCGCCGGAACCACCCCATCTCGCGCACCTCCTTCCCCCCCCCGGAGGCCACCGCCTCCGCCAGGAGGTAGCCTTCCACCTGCCGCCGGGTCACGGGCTCGTTCTCCAGCCGGTAAATCCGGATGGGAAGGGGCCCCGGGGCCGTTGCCGGGGGCAGGGAAGAGGGGTGGAGGGAGAGGATGTCCACATGGGGGTAAGTGGGAAACTCCCGGGGATCCACCAGGAAGAAGAACTGCCCGGTCACGTAGCCGGCATCGTCCAGGACCAGGGTGTCTTCCCGCACCCATCCCCCTCCCTTCGGCTCCCCCACCCACCGAAGGGTGCGGCTGGCCAGCTCGCCCGTCTGCTGGGCCCACACCCCCTCCCACGACAGGGCCCCCACCCCCCCCTGGGCTCGAACCCCGAAGTTTCCCGCAGGAATCCCCTGGGTCAGAAAACGGGAGGCCGGGAAGGTCAGGCTTACGTCGCCCAATTCCACCCG
>JAUQOX010000196.1 GCA_030550695.1 Gemmatimonadota bacterium
GGCCCCCGGCGTCCCCCCTGCCCCATGGGCTGCTGGCCCGGGCGCCTCCGGGACTCCCCCCGGGGGTGCCTGCAGACGCCGGATCCAGTCCCGGTCCAGGGCGGCCACATCGCCCGCTCCGCCCCTGGCCGAGGATGGGCCGAGACCCGCCCCCGGCGGCGTGGCCTTGGGGGGTACGGGAGCCGGGCGGCGGGGGGGGGCGGCGGCAAGGGGGGCGGAGGGCCCGGGGGCTCCGGCCGGTCCCCGGAGCGCCTCCGGCGGCGTCCCGGTCCGGGTGCCCGGGCCCTCCGGTGCGGCCGGGGCCCCTGGCTGGGGAACCGGTTCCAGCTCCAAGACCAACCCCCCTTCGAAGCGAGACCGCAGGCGGTCGTCCACCTTCGGCATCGCTCCGGGAGGCCGATCGGCCGTGACCAGAATCCGGGCCTTCCGGCGCTGCAGGGCTTCGAACAGGTGGAAGAACTCGTCTTGGGCCTGCTCCGTACCGGCCAGTTGCTGCCCTTGGGCGATGAGGAGGAGGTCCACCGACCACCAGCGCTCCCGCCAGGCCCCCGCCACCCCGGCGGACAAGGCTCCGATAAAGTCTTCGGCGAACTCGTTGACGCTCAGGAGGGCCACCCTCGCCGTGGGATGGATTTCCAGGTACGAGCGCCCCGCGGCTTCGAGAAGAAGGCGAAGGGCCTCCTCCCTCCCCCCCCAGACATAGAGGGGATTGTACTCCGGCCGGGTGGTGGTCACCAACTGTTCCGCCGCCCGGAGCACCAGGGACGGGAGCTTTCCGGCCGTCTGGGCCAGGGTGGGTCCCGGCGGGATCGGGGGAAAGGGCCGAGCTCGCTCGCGCGCCGAAGCCAGGAGCGCCTCGGCCTCCTCCAGCCGCTCGGGATCCCGGAGAACACCGTGGGCGGCCTCGGGCCAGGGGTTCCCCACCTCTTCCAGCTCCCGCCGAATCTCGGCCAGCCTGGTCAGGGCCTGCCGAAACTGGGCCAACACCTTCGGCAGGTCGGCAGGGGCTTGGTTCCCCTCGGCCAGCCGCCGGAGCCGATCGGCCCGGAACCCCGCCTCTTCCGCCTCCGCCACCGCCTGGCGGATCTGCCACCTCCAGGGCTCCTCCACCGGCCCCGCTCCCGAAGGCTGGACCACCTCCGGAACCCTGAAGGGGGGAGGCGCCCCGGCACCAGGAGCCGGGGACCCTGGCATCTCCTGCCCCACCAGAGCCGCCGCCTCCTCCGGGCTCACCAACCTCCCTTCCAGCTCTTGAATGGCGAAGATCCGGTTGACCGCCCCGGCCAGCTCCCGGACGTTCCGGAACGGGACCCTACCCACCACCTCCGCCACCCCTCCCGCCAGCGTCAGCCCCCTGGACTCCGCCCTGCGGCGGATGATGGCTACCCGGGTCTCGTACTCGGGGGGACCGATATCCACCAACAGTCCCCCCTCGAACCGCGACCGAAGACGGGCATCCAGCCGGTCGATCTCCGCGGGCGGCCGGTCACTGGCCAGGACCACCTGCTTGCCTTCCCCCGTCAGGGAGTCCAGAAGACGCAGGAGCATCTCCTGGGCTTCGGACTGGCCGGCCAGGAACTGCACATCGTCCAAAAGAAGGATGTGGGTGGTGGCATAGCGGCCCCGCATCCCGTCCCGATCGCCCACGGCGATGGACTGCGCCAGCTCCCCCAAGAACCCCTCGACGGTCTGGTAGAGGACGGTCTTGTCGGGGTGTAGGCGGGCGACCAGGTGGGCCACCGCGCCGAGAATGTGGGTCTTTCCCAGGCCGGATGCGGCGTACACGAACAGGGGGTTGTAACTCCCCCCGGGGTTTTCTGCCGACCGCCTGGCCGCGGCGGCGGCCAACCGGTTGGAGGGCCCCACCACAAAGTTTTCGAAGGTGAACCGCGGATCCAAAGCCGGCATGGTCTCCCTCAGCCTTGCAGGGACGGGGACGCGGGCCCCTCCTGGCCCCGAGCCCATTCCAGGACCGCCAAAAAATCCGGTGGGGGCGGGGCCTGAAACCGCAGCTCCTCCCCCGTCACCGGGTGCCGGAACACCAGCACACCGGCATGGAGAAGCTGCCGGGGAGACCTGCGGGCCAACTCCCGAGCCCACGCCCGCCCCCCCCCGCTCATTCCCTTCCACCAGTCCTTCCCGTACACCTGATCCCCCACCACCGGGTGCCCGAGGTGAGCCAGGTGAACCCGGATCTGGTGGGTCCTCCCGGTCCGGAGGGCCACCTCCAAAAGGTCGGCCGCAACCCAGCGCTCCTTGACCCTGACCCGGGTCGAGGCGGCCCGGCCGCCCTCCACCACCGCCATGCGCTGCCGGTTGCGGGGGTCCCGCCCCACGGGGGCCTCCACCGTGAGGACGGGCTCCGGAAGATGGCCCCAACACACCGCCAGGTAGATCCGACGGATTTCCCGTCTCTGGAGGGCCTCCGACAGACGCCGGTGGGCCAGATCCCCCTTGGCGACCACCAGGAGCCCCGACGTATCCCGGTCCAGACGATGGACGACCCCGGGCCGCAGCTTACCCCCTACCCCCGCCAGGTCGCCCACCCGATGGAGGAGGGCGTTCACCAAGGTTCCCCTGGGGTGGCCGGGAGCCGGGTGCACCACCATTCCCGGCGCTTTGTTCACCACCACCAGATGCTCGTCCTGGAACACGATGTCCACGGGAATCGCCTCGGGTTCCAGGCTGGGGGCCTCCGGAGGAGGAAGCTCCACCTCCACCACCTGCCCCGGGGATACGGGATCGGCTTTCCGGGGCCTGCGGCCGTCCACCCTCACCCGTCCCTCCTCCACCAGGACTGCCACCCTGGTGCGGGACAACCCCAGCCGATCGGCCAGGTACCTGTCCAGCCTCCCCCCGCTTCCTTCCCCCACCACCAGGCGCCTGAGTTCAGGACCCACCGTTCCTCTCCGGTACCTCGGGAACCGGACCACCCCTCGGGCCGAATTCCTCCCCCCGATCACGCACGCCCCAAGAGAACCGTTGCCGGAAAACCGTCCAGGTCCACCTCCCGACGGACGTCGAAAGCTCTCCCCGCCACCCCGCCCCCCAAGACCATTTCCACGGCCAGGGTCTCGCCGGAGATGAAGCTTCCGTGGGCCCGGGCCGCCTCCAGGACCTCCGTCGGCCCTTGGATGCCCAGGACGATACGGTCGGTGACCTCCAGGCCGGTATCCTTTCTCAACCGTTGGATCCGATTCACCAGCTCCCGGGCCAAGCCTTCCCGCCGCAGCTCCTCGTCCAACGTCGGATCCAGGGCCACCAGGTACCCTCCTTCCCCTTTGACCACCAGCCCCCCCTCGGACTCCTCCCGGACCTCCATCTCCTCCGCCGTAACGGGGACCTCCTCCCCGTCCACGACCACGGTCACGTTCTCCCCCCGGCGGAAGGCCGCCAAGGTCTCCTGAGACAGAGCCCGGATCGCCTGCGCAGCCGCCTCGGTACGCTTGCCGAAACGGGGGCCCAGAGCCCGGTAGTTCGGCCGGGGCACCAGACGCACGAGGGTGTCGCCGGATCCCAGGACGGAGACCTCCTTGACGTTGAGCTCTTCCCGCACAAGCTCCCAGAGTTCGCCGTCCAAATCTCCTTTGCCGGGGGGGAGGACGGCGAACAGGCGCCGCAAGGGCTGCCGGACCCGGATCTGGACCTCCTCCCGGGCGGCCCTCCCCAGGGAGACCAAGGTCCTGACCGACTCCATGGCCTCTTCCAGGGGACGGTCCCGAAGGGCCCCGTCCGGCGTGGGGAACGAAGCCAGGTGGACGCTCTCCCCCGTCAAAGCCCGGTGGATCCAATCGGCCGCAAAGGGGGTGGCGGGGGCCAGCAGGCGGCAAAGGGTCACCAGGCCTTCCCAGAGGGTCCGGAAAGCCGCCCGGGCGTCGGAGGCACTGCCCCAGAACCGGGGGCGGCTTCGTCTCACATACCAGTTGGAAAGGTCCTCCACCACGAACTCCCCGATGCTCCGGTACGCCCGGGTCACTTCGTAGGACTCCAGTTCCCGGTTCACCTCCTCAACCAGGCCGTGGAGACGGGAAAGGATCCATCGGTCCAAAAGGGGACGACGGGAAGGAGGGGGGTCCTCCTCGGAGGGAGACCACCCCTCGATGGAGGCGTAAAGAGCAAAGAACCGATAGGTGTTGAACCAGGTGTCGAAATGCTTTCGGGCCGCTTCCCGTACCCCCTCTGCATCATACCTCTTGGAAGCCCAAGGCTGGCTGGCGGTGATCATGTACCAACGCACCGCGTCGGCACCATGCTCCGCCACGGCGTCCCAGGGATCCACGGCGTTTCCCCGGGACTTCGACATCTTCTGACCCTCCTTGTCCAGGATGTGGCCGTTCACCATGACGTTCTTGTAGGGCGTCCCCCTCCCCAACAGGGTGGAAATGGCCAAAAGGGAGTAGAACCATCCCCGGGTCTGGTCCACGGCCTCGCAGATGAAGTCCGCGGGAAAATGACGCTCGAAGACCTCCTGATTCTCGAAAGGATAGTGCCACTGGGCGTAGGGCATGGCTCCCGAGTCGAACCACACGTCCACGACGGCGGGGGAACGCCGCATGAGACCCCCACAGGCGGGGCAGGGCCAGGTGAACTCGTCAATGTAGGGGCGGTGGGGATCGAAGTCGGGCGGCAGTGGTCCCACCCGCTCGGCCAGCTCCCGGAACCCCCCGATCCATTCCACGTGGGACGGGTCCGCTTCGCACACCCACACCGGGAGGGGGGTCCCCCAATACCGATCCCGGGAAAGGGCCCAGTCCACGTTGTTGGCCAGCCACTCCCCAAAGCGACGTTCCCCCATCTCCGGCGGGATCCAGCGAATGCGGCGGTTCTCCTCCAGCATCCGGTCCTTCAGGGCGGAGGTGGCGGCAAACCAGGAGTCCCTCGCCATGTACAGGAGAGGGGAATCGCATCGCCAACAATGGGGATAGCTGTGCACCACCACTCCCAGCCTGAAAAGGTTCCCCCGCTTCCGGAGCTCCTCCACCAGGACGGCGTCGGCATCCTTCACGAACATCCCCCCCACCACCCCCACCTCGGCGGTGAAACGGCCAGCGTCGTCCACGGGTTTGAGCATGGCCAGGTTGTGGCGTCGGCCTGCCAGGTAGTCGTCAGCCCCGAAGGCTGGAGCCAGATGCACGATCCCCGTCCCCTCCTCGGCGGAAACGAACTCTTCCAAGACCACCGTCCAGGAGTTCCCCGTTTCCGCCGGGATCGGGACCAGGTCCAGGGGGCGCCGGTAGCGCCGGCCTGCCAGCTCCCGGGCCTCGTAACGACGGATCACCTGGACCCCCTCACCCAGCACCCGCTCCACCAGGGCCTCCGCCAGCACCAATCGCCTTCCTTCCACCTCCACCTCGACGTACCGAAGATGGGGGTGGATGGCCAAACCCACATTG
This sequence comes from Gemmatimonadota bacterium, assembly GCA_030550695.1. Taxonomy (GTDB): domain Bacteria; phylum Gemmatimonadota; class Gemmatimonadetes; order Longimicrobiales; family Gaopeijiaceae; genus JAUQOX01. Next base: position 5,394 of record JAUQOX010000196.1, read on the forward strand.
GACGGCACCGTCCAAGGGGTGGTGGTCCAAGCCAGGAAGGCCCGGCCCTGGGGGTCCTCTTTTCCGTCCGGTTCCAGCCAGGGGCAAAGGAAGA
>JAUQOX010000197.1 GCA_030550695.1 Gemmatimonadota bacterium
GTGTCGGAGATCCTTCACCACCACCAGGTCCGCCCTCCGGCCCGGGGCGATGGCGCCCCGGTCGTGGAGCCGGAAGTATTCGGCAGGATTCAGGGTGGCCATTCGGATGGCCTCCACGGGAGGAATGCCCCAGGCCACGGCAGCCCGGATCATGGCATCGAGCCCCCCCTCGTCCAGGAGGTCCGGGGGTTGGCGGTCGTCGGTGCAAAAGGCCACCCGGCGGTAGAACTCCGGCCGGAGTGCCGGCAGGAGATCCCGGAGGTTGCGGGCGTTGGTGGCCTCCCGGAGAAAGACGAAGAGCCCCCGGCGGAGCTTTTCCAGAGCCTCCGGGGCCGTGGTGCATTCGTGGTCCGAGGCCGGGCCGCCCGCCACATAGGCATTCAGAGCCGATCCCCTCACGCCGGGAGCGTGCCCATCCACCACCCTGCCTCGGAAGGCTTCGATTTTCGCCAGCACGGCCGTGTCGCCTTGGATGACCCCCGGGAAATTCATCACCTCCGCCAGCCCCAGAATGCGAGGATGGTCCAAGAGGGAAGCCAGGGCCTGGGCATCGAGGCTCGCCCCGGCCGTGCCCATGGGGGTAGCGGGCACACAAGAAGGGGCCATGAGAAACACCGAAAGAGGGAGTCCCTCACTGGCCTCGAGCATATAGCGGATCCCTTCCAGGCCGTGGACGTTGGCGATCTCATGAGGATCGGCCACCACCGTGGTGGTGCCCCTGGGGACCACGGCCCTGGCGAACTCCGGCGGCGTGGCCAGGCTGGACTCGATATGGACATGCGCGTCCAGGAAGCCCGGCAGGAGGAACCGTCCCTCCAGATCTACGGACGCGTGTCCCTGGTAGTCTGTCCCCAAGCCGGCGACATGACCTTGGGCTACGGCCACTTGCACCTCCTCCACCTCGGCCGTGAAGACGTTGACGACCCTTCCGTTGACGAACACGAGATCGGCAGGCTCGTCGCCTCGGGCCACGGCCAAAAGTTGGAGGGTGACCATGGTGGGGGGTTCCTTCCTCAAGAGGGTCGGGTTCGAGCTGGACCCTCAATCTGGCGACCCAGTCGCCCTCGGGCCACCCTGCTCTTGCATTCCGCAACATCCTTCCGTTGCATGTCGCGAACACCCCTCGTTAGCTTCGCCTAGGGCTTGAGACCGGCAGGCGCCGGCGGCGGAAGATTTCCGAGGCGACGGTTCATGGGATCCGGCGACGCTCAACTCCGATTTACCGTAGCCCGGAGAGATCTCCTCCGGTGGCTTTACCTGGGCCGCATGGCTCTGGTCACCGGCATTCTTTTGGGTGCCATCCTGGCGTGGACGGGGGCCGAGCCGCTGCAAACCCTGCTGGCCACGGTGGTATTCTTGGCCTCCACTCTCCTTACAGGCACCTCGTTCGTCCTCACCCACGTCCGGGGACACGAGCCCGGTGACAACTTCGTCTGGGTTCAGGTCCTCTTCGACATCGCGGTGGTCACGGCGGTGGTCCACGTCACCGGGGGGGGATCGAGCCCGTTTGCCTTCCTCTACATCCTGGTCATCTCCGCCGGAGCCCTCCTTCTGCCTCTCCCCGGGGGGGTATTGGCGGGAATCCTGGCCGCGCTCCTTTTCATGGCCGATGTGGTGCTCCTGAACCTGGAGGAGATCTCGCCCCGGGTGCTCCTCCAGGTGGGTCTTTTCACGTTGGTGGCTGTGGTCACCGGCTGGCTGGGGGATCGGGTCCGCAGGGCCGGTTTGGCCATCGGGAGGGTGGAGTCGGCGCTACGGCGCTTGCAGGTGGACACCGACGAGATCTTGGCCAAGATCAACAGCGGAGTCCTGACCGTGGATGGCGAGGGGCGCCTCCTATACCTGAACCCGGCGGGGGAAGCCCTCCTGGGGCTGAAGGCCCAAGAGTGGCGGGGCGTTCCTGTGCTGGACGCGGTGAATCAAGTGGCACCGGGGCTCGGGGGGGTGCTTGTCAGGTCCCTGCGCAGAGGAAAGCCGGTCAGCCGCTTCAAGACCGTGGCCCGCAGGAACGGCGCCGAAGCCACCCTGGGGGTGAGCACAGCGTTCTTGGGGGGAGAGGGGACCGATAGCCCACGGGTCACGGCCATTTTCCAAGACATTACGGACCAAGAGCGGCTGGAAGCCCTCAATCGCCGAAACGAGCGGCTGGAGGCGGTGGCCGAGCTAGGAGCCTCCCTCGCCCACGAGATCAAGAACCCTCTTTCCTCTATCCGTAGCGCCGTGGAACAGTTGACCCGGGGACCCCTCTGCGAAGAGGATCGCCGGACGCTGGAGAGGCTCGTGTTGGGGGAATCGGACCGCCTGAGCCGGCTTCTCAGCGAGTTCCTGGAGTTCTCCGCCGTCCAGATGGGGAAGCTGGAGGAGGTGGACCTTTCCGCCTTGACGAGGGACTGCCTGGCCTTGGTGAAACGGCACAGCGACTGCCCGCCCGGGGTGAGCTTCCACGCCGAGGGCGCTCCAGGGCCGGTCCCGGTCCTCGGCGACCCGGACCTCCTCCACCGGGCCATCTTCAACCTTCTGCTCAACGCCGCCCAGTTCGCGGGTCCTGAGGGGAAGGTGAGGGTGGAGGTTCTCCGAGGGGCCGACTGCCCGCCCCCACCCCGGGATGGCTTGAACGAGCCCGTGTGCGTGAAGGTGGCGGACTCGGGACCGGGGGTGGATCCTGAGGATCTGCCGAGGATTTTCGATCCCTTCTTCAGTCGGCGCAAAGGAGGAAGCGGCCTGGGTCTGGCCTTGGTCCACAGGGCGGTCACCATGCACCGGGGGGCGGTGGTGGTAGGGAGAGCGCCGGAAGGAGGAGCCGAGTTCACCGTCTTCTTGCCCAAAACGCCTCAGGAGGAGGCCGCCAGAATATGGTCTCTGAACGGCAGGTGAGGGTTCTGGTGGTGGATGACGAACAGGGCATCGTGGAGTCTCTCCGCATCCTCCTTCGGAGAGAAGGCTACGAGGTCTTCACGGCCTTGGACGGCAAAGAAGCCTTGGGGATTCTGAGGCGGGAGCGCCTGGACCTGGTGCTCACCGATATTCGCATGCCGGGAACGTCTGGCTTGGACATCCTTTCCTTTGTCCGGCAAGCCGATCCGGACATGCCGGTCATTCTCATGACGGCTCAAGCCTCCTTGCAGTCGGCCATACGGGCCGTGAACGAGGGGGCTTACTACTACCTTCAGAAGCCCTTTGCCAACGACGAACTTTTGGCCATTTGCCGGAGGGCGGCCGAGACCCGGGCTTTGGTCCTGGAAAACCGGCATCTCCGGAAGGAGATCCGCAAGCGGGAACGCCCAACGACTCAGCGCCCCGTGGGGAACAGTCGGGAGTTCGTGGAGGTCTTGGAGCTGGCCGAAACCGTGGCTCCCACCGACTCCACCATCCTCCTCAGCGGAGAAAGCGGGACGGGAAAGGAGGTGGTGGCCCGCTACATCCACGCTCTTTCCCGGCGAGCGGAAGGCCCGTTCTTTTCCATCAACTGCGGCGCCCTGCCCGAAAGCCTTCTGGAAAGTGAACTGTTCGGCCACCTGAAGGGGGCGTTCACGGGGGCTGTGAAGGACAAGGAGGGCCTCCTCGTGGCAGCCAAAGGGGGAACCTTCTTCCTGGACGAAATCGGGGAGATGGCTCCCGCCACCCAGGTGAAACTCCTCCGGGCCCTGCAGGAACGGGAAGTTACCCCCGTGGGCTCCACCGAGGCGGTGCCGGTGGACGTGCGGATTATTGCCGCCACCAACCGGGACCTCGAAGAAGAGATCCGCCGAGGGACTTTTCGGAGCGACCTCTATTACCGCTTGAACGTTATCGCCCTCCATATCCCCCCCTTGAGGGACCGCAAGGAGGACATTCCCCTCTTGATCCATCACTTCCTGGGCGGTTTCAGAAACCGGTCCGGCTCGGAGCACCCTGTGCGGATCTCGGAGGCCGCCATGGAGCTTCTCATGGCCTACGACTGGCCGGGGAACGTCCGGGAGCTGGAAAACGCCCTGGAAAGGGCTGTGGTGCTGGCAGACAAGGGAGAAATCCTCCCCAAGCACCTCCCGCCCAGGGTGCGGCAATCTCCCAGGCCCCGACTGGTGCGAGAGGAGGCGGCACCGAACCCCACCCTCGAGGTCATCGAGCGGGCCTATATCGAATGGGTGCTCAAGGCCGAGGGGGGGAACAAGGTCCGAGCCGCCGAGGTCTTGGGCATCGATCCCTCCACCCTCTACCGAAAACTGGCCCGCTACGGAATCACAGTTTGACCGCAAAGGTCTCCCTTCTTCAACCCTCTGTCCCATGCCGCCCTACCATTCCGGTCTCCTTGCTGGACCCCCCGATCCCTCCCTTCCCTGGGACCAGGTGGTCCTTTCCGTGGTGATTCCCGTCTACAACGAGGTCGGTACCGTCGAGGCGTTGCTGAGGCGGGTAGCCGAGGTGCCGCTGCGAAAGGAAGTGATCGTGGTGGATGACGGCTCCACGGACGGCACCCGCGAAGTGCTCAAGCGAATGAAAGAAGAAGGGCTTGTGGATATCCTGCTCTTCCAGGAGAAGAATCAGGGCAAAGGCGCGGCGGTGGTCACAGGTTTTCGACATGCCACGGGGCACGTGACCGTGGTCCAGGATGCCGACCTGGAGTACGACCCCTATGAGCTCCCCTTGCTCTTGCGGCCCATCCTGGAAGGGAAGGCCGACGCCGTGTACGGCTCCCGTTTCCTGGGCGGCCCGCACCGGGTCCTGTTCTTTTGGCACTATGTAGGGAACACCTTTCTCACCCTCCTCTCCAACATGTTCACGGATCTGAACCTCACGGACATGGAAACCTGCTACAAGATGGTTCGGACGGACTTGCTCCGGACGCTCCCCCTGTCCGCCAAGAGGTTCGGAATCGAGCCGGAGCTCACCGCCCGCTTGGCCCAGGCCAAGGCCCGAATCTACGAGCTTCCCATCAGCTACCACGGGCGCTCCTACGCCGAGGGGAAAAAGATCAACTGGAAGGATGGCTTGGCGGCCCTGTGGTACATCTTCCGCTGCAACCTGTTCGGGCCCAAGGCCAAGCCCTGGGCGCCCGAGAAGCCGGCGCCCTGGGAACGAGCGAGAGGAGAAGGCGGTGGTGGGGAGGGTGACGCTCAAAGGCGAGGATCGGACTAGACGGCGTCCCTGAAGGGGGGAACTCCGGCTCCCGGGGGCTCCAGAGGGTGGGCTTCGGGGGCCGCCGGCCGCCCGAAGGAAGGGAGGCCGGCTGGTCTTGAGGAATGCAGATTTCTTGCAAAGTGCAAGGCTTGGGCGGGCAAAGACGGCCTTGGCCCCTTGTCGCCATGGTTTCGCTAACTTTATGTGGGGCAAGAAGATGGAAAGATGCGGCCCGTTTCTGGCCCCGGTCTTGCCTAAGAGAAGAGCGGTCCTGAGGTGTTCAGGCCGTCGGTTCCAACCCCTGGCAAGGAGAAACAGCCATGAGAAACCAAAAGGGTTTCACCCTCATCGAGCTCCTCATCGTGGTGGTCATCATCGGGATCCT
>JAUQOX010000198.1 GCA_030550695.1 Gemmatimonadota bacterium
GGGTTCCGATCAGAAATATGCAGCGAATCAGCACCTCTGCCGCCAGTTCGCCCGGGAATGGGGAATCCCCGTCTACGATATCGACGCCGGGATCGGAACCCACTTGGCCATCGACGAAGGTCTGGTGGTGCCAGGATCCACTTTCGTGTCCACGGACTCCCACGCCAAAATCCTAGGCGCCATCGGGGCCTTCGGGCAGGGGATGGGGGACGTGGACATTGCTCAGGCCTTCGCCTTCGGCAAGGTGTGGTTCAAGGTGCCTCCTTCGGTAAAAGTCATCCTCCGGGGAAGACCGTCTCCCCGCGCCACGGCGAAGGACCTCACCCTGGCCCTTCTCCGGCACTTCGGCGCCAACGGCCTCTTGGGGTATGCGGCGGAGATCTACGGTGAAGTTGCGGATAGGCTGAACCTTTCCGAGAGGATCACGGTTTCCAGCATGGCCACGGAAATGGGGGCCATCATCGCCTTCTTTCCTCCCAACGAGGAGGTTCTGGACTACTGCCGGCGGGCCAGCGGGAGGGAGGTGGAAGGGGTGTACGCCGATCCCGATGCCCGCTACGAAGATGTGGTGGAGGTGGATGTGGAGGGGTTGGAGCCTTTGATCTCCCGGCCCGGGCACCCGGAGGATGTGGTGGAAGTGAGGGAGGTCGCAGGCACGCCGGTGGATTCGGTCTTCATCGGCTCGTGCACCAACGGTCGCCTGGAGGACCTCCGGCAGGCGGCAGAAATCCTTCGTGGCCGCAAGGTGGCCCCTGGAGTGGTGCTCAAAATCGTTCCCACGACGGATGCCATCTGGCGCAAGGCCATGGAGAACGGCCTGTTGGCGGTTTTCAAGGAGGCTCGCGCCCTGGTGAGCAATGCCGGGTGCGGGGGATGCGCCGCCGGGCAAGTAGGCCAGAACGGGCCCGGCGAGGTGACGGTGAGCACCGGGAATCGTAACTTTGCGGGTAAGCAGGGCAAGGGTGAGGTGTACTTGGCCTCTCCTGCGGTGGCGGCGGCCTCGGCGGTGGCAGGGGAAATCGCTTTGCCCCATGAGCTCCCCGACCGGGGCCGGGTGTTCCTCTCCGAAGGGATCCGAAGGGGAAGACAGAGCCCGAGGGAGGGTACTCCCGTTGGGGCGCCAGAAACCACCCCCACCGCAGCCGGCCGTGCCGCCGCTCCTACGGCCTCCCCCGACGAGGTGGCGGCGGCCGGCCCCCACCCCCAGGGAACCCCTTCCCGGCCCACCAAGCTCCGGGGGCGGGTCTGGGTGATCCCCCGGGACAACATCGACACCGACATGATCTTCCACAACCGCTACCTCACCGTCACGGACAAGGCCGAGATGGGGCGGTACACCTTCGACAACCTGGCGGGGTGGGAGGACTTTGCCCAGAAGGCCAAGCCCGGTGATATGGTGGTGACGGGGAAGAACTTCGGAGCCGGATCCTCGAGGCAGCAGGCGGTGGATTGCTTCGAAAGCCTGGGAGTGGCGGCCATCATCGCTGAATCCTTCGGAGCCATCTACGAGCGTAACGCCATCAACCAGGGGTTCCCGGTGGTCCGGGCCAACCTCCTCCAGGAAGGGCTCAACGACGGCGACGAGATCGAGGTGGACCTGGAGGCCCAGACCGTCACCCTTCCCTCGGGGAGGGTGGTTCCGGCAGGGTTCTCGCCGGTCCAGCTCGAGATCTACCGGCGGGGAGGGCTCCTGGCGGTGAGGTAGCCGCTCCGGTAGGCCCTCGGTCGCGGCCCGGTGCCGCGCATCCCTTCTTCCTTGGAAAGGAATGCGGGTGCGGCCTGCAGGTTTCGGCAGGCCGCAAGGGGAGGTGGTGTCTCCTGGTGGCCACGGTGCCGCGGCTCGCCTGCTCGGCCCTTGTGAAAAGTCCAGGCTTCGCGTGTGGATCCGGACCGGAAGGGCAGACCGGCGCCGTCGGGACCATCCCGGGGTTAGCAGGTGCTCCTCGACGGGGGTGGCGCCCCTTGGAAACACGCCCTCGGTGAAGGCGACGCTCCGCCAGAGCGACCCCCGTTCTACCCTGAGTAGCGGTCTGTGCGCCAGCGCCCGTGATGCCTGAAGGTCAGGGGCGATCGTCTCATTCGGCCATCCACATGACCCGCGAGGGGTGTTTTCTTGACAGGGGACGGTGCGGGACAGGTACCAGCCTCGCAGCGGAATGTCTCGCGGGAAGCCCCAGGCCAGGGAAGGAAGGCCTTTCCTCATTGCATCGCTGGATAAGGCCGGCTGTCGAGAGGGTGAGTGGGACCCTTGCCGGCCTGGGGCACCAAGCGACTCGGTTGGTCCCGGACCGCATCCGACGCGAGAAGAGAAGACCCCGAGGGCGAGCAAAGGAGGAAGAACCGTGAAGAGCCCTAGGACAGTAGCATGGCCCGCTCTGGTCGTGTTGTCCGCGACCCTGTTTGTTACCTCGCCTTCACCTCAGATGGCCGCCGAGGCGCCGTGTGGGCCGAACAACGGCAATCTCTGCTGGAGCAACGAATCATGCGTCAGCCTTCTCTTCTACAAGCAGTGCACTACCAAGTACAAGTACTATCCCGGGCAACAGGAGACCGTGGAGTAGAATCTGACGGTCGTCGCGCCGGGATCCTGTGAGCACCGTGATCCAGTGGTTTTTCGCACCTCGGGGATTTTCTCTTCTCGCTGCGGTGGCTATGCTTGCCGGTGCCGGTCTCCGATGGCATCATGAGGTCCTCGGCCGGCCCGTGGTCCTGAGGGAATTTGCCGGGAGGCTGGTCGTTGTCCAGCAGGAGGGGGACTGCGTGGCCACAGGGGTGCGTGCGTCATCCTTGGTCGCCTTGGCTCAGGAAGCTGGGGTGCCGGTGGTTCGAATCGTGGTGCCGAAGGCGTCTGGAGGCTGGTCAAGGGGGGCTGGGGTGCGCATCCCGTCCGTGACCATAGCTAGAGGTATGCGGAGGGCGGGGGTGAGAATGACTCCAGCGGTTCTCGTGGTGGACGACCGGGGGGTTGTCCGCCTGGTCCAATCGATGCAGGCCGTTGGGGGGGAAGAAACCGCCGAGGACATGGTGAAGCTGCTGGGGGCACTTCTCGTCCATCTGTCGGCGGGGGACCAGGGAAGGAGAGGGGTATCGAAGACCTCGTTCTAAGGTTTGCCCATGAGTCCAGCCATTCTGCTCTTCAACTTGGTGCTCTTGGCCTGCTGGCTTTGGGCCACGAGGTTCCTTTTGCGGCGCTTCGGCCGCCCTGGGGTGGATCGGTCCGGAAGGGGCAACGTTCCATGGATTGCCTCCCGGCGCCCGATCCTTGTGCTGGCTCTCTGTTTCGGGGCCGGGGTCGGGGGGTTCTGGGGCCCCGTCCTGCACAGGAAGACGGAAGTGCGCCTGCACCCTACTTCGTCAGGACCCGTGGCCACCGAGAGGACCTGGCGGCTGCGCACACCGCTTGTGGTAGCCGAGGGCCGTTGGGAAAAGGACCAGAAGGGCGACACCGTTGGGGAGGTTCGCACCTCGACCTACCAGCTTCCCCTGTCCCTGATCCTCCTGTTGCTCGGGGCGGCGTGGGCTGGCCTCCGAACGCGGTTGGTACCCGTGAACGGTATTCTGTCTCTCGGCCTAGTGGGGATCGTCGCCTCTTGTTCCGAGACGAAGGATGCGTCCGTAAAGCGCCCGGATAGGCAGTTGTGGGAGGTGACGTGGGACACCGTGCTGGTCAAAGAATCGCTCCCTCACGATACCACGTTTTACGAGGCCACGCGGGTTGCCGCCGATGCCCATGGTATCCGCGTGCTGGACCGGCTCGGACACCGGTTGGCGATGATGTCGTGGGATGGGGCCCTGCTCTGGTATGCGGGCCGAGCCGGAGCGGGACCGGGTGAGCTGGCGCACCCGCGGGAAGTGAAGCTGGACGGGAAAGGTACAGCTTGGGTCTTGGACGTGGGAAACCATCGCATCACCGGGTTCGACCTCGGTGGCCGGAGGGTAGGGGAGGTTTCCTTGCACACGGTGGACTTCGTTCCCCACCAGTTTGTCGTCTCCCCGGGAGGCGAGAGCTTTTTCTTGATCCGCGCCGGAGGTGGCCTTCAACCGGTGGAGGTCAGGGGGGACGGTTCGGTGAAATTGGGAAAGTGGATCCGTCGCCCCGTTTGGAAGGACATGCCGCCGCTGGCCCTCCAGGTGGAAACGGCCGCGGAGGAGCATGGCGACGGTTGGGTGGTCGCGCTCAGCATGGCAGACGGGTGGCTTCGCTTCCGAGGCTTGGCGCTCGTGGGTGAGGTCTTGCCCTGGGTCGAAGAGGTGCCCTTGGTCCGGGTGGAGGTGAAGGTGGAGGGGTCGCCCGGGGTGGGCGAGTATAGTCGCAGTCAGCGGGTGCTGGATCCGGTCTTTGCCGCTCAGGGCATGGCCGTGATGGGATCCAGGGTCCTGGTCCTTTTCGGAGGACGATCCGAACACCGGGGGCGGCTGCTCGACGTGTACGATCTGGACGACGGCAGCTACCGGGGCACCCTTCTCCTTCCGGTCACGGGATTCCTTGCGGCTTGGGATGGGCGCCTGGTGGTGGCAAGGAACACGCCCCATCCGCGGGTCTTGGTCTTGAGGCCGTCCCGCTGGCCATAGGGCTGCGTGGGCCCGCGGAGGTCAAGCCAGGGCTCGCTCAATGCAATCTCCGATGGCGCTTTGGAACAAGACCGTCGCTCCGTAAAGCGGGCGGCGTTGATCCAGACCCGCCCGCGGAAGCTTCGAGGGACCCTCCTGGAGTCCCCCCCGGTTCCGCTCTACCACCCCCCGCCAGAAGTGTTATGCTTTAGGAACGCGCTCCCCTACTCGACGGCCCTGGCCAGGGCAGGCAGAGGAAGCGCACCTGGGGGCCGGTAGCTCAGATGGTAGAGCAACGGACTTTTAATCCGTAGGTCGCGGGTTCGAGTCCCGCCCGGCTCATTCATCCGACCCCGGCCGCCCGTGTCCCATCCCTCCGCGAAGCCTCTCGCTTTCCTGCTCGTTTCGATGACGGCGGGCATCGGCCCGCACCCCCCGGCCTTCGGGCCGGGCTTCTCTCCAGCTTTCGCGCCCGGAGCGCGCCGAAGGGTGCGGGAACCTGACGTCCGGCCTTCGCACCCGGCCGTGGCCTGTCGGCTGCGGGGGAACGCCGGCTTCGAAGCCGGACCCGCCCTCCACGGTTCTCGGGGCCCCCTGGATCCCGGAGATGCCTGGCTGGGCTTCCGGGGCGGGCGGGCGTTCTGAAGGAGGCGAGGGGGCAAGACCCCTGGCCGGTTCGGCGAACAGCTCGTGGAGCCGCCTCTTCCGAGACGGAGGTTGCCGTGGAGAAGGGGCGGGGGGCGGCCGCCGGGGAAAACGTGCCCCGAAGGGGGGCACTCCCTCGTCAGAACCCCCGTGGCGCCGGCTTGGGAGACAGTTCCTTCGGAAAGAAGGCACCTCGACGGAGGAGAAAGATCGGGTGATCCGTTCCCCCTTCGAAACATTGGCGGAGGAAGTGGCCCGGG
>JAUQOX010000199.1 GCA_030550695.1 Gemmatimonadota bacterium
CAGCGACCAAGGGGGCTCATGGTCGAACTCCGCCGCCCGGGCATACAACCCATAGAAGGTAGTCTTGTAGGGTGCGAACGTCCCGTTCATGGGGTAGCGCTTCACCACCCCGTCGGAGATGCGCAAGGTGAAGGTGGCATCGGGGGGAAGCGAGTGCCCGTAGGCTGCGAAAATGGCCTGCCCCACCAGCTCGGCGTTGGCGGCGATGAGGGCGTTCAAGGGAGCCGCCCGTTCCGACGCCGCCTTGGCCAACGGATGGATCGCCCGGGCCGCCACGATCATGGGATCGGTGCTGGCGCCCACGGCCTGCGCCCCACCCTCCACCAGACCTCGCCGCACCTCAACGTCCGTCAGCCGGGTACCTCGCACCAGGGCCCGGGCTGCTTCCTCCGGCGTCCGGTTGCCCACCACAGCCCGTAGGAAGGGGTCGCCGGGGGGAAGGGCTGCGGCCGCTGCCTTGAGCTGGGCAGCGAGCGTCAGCTCCTCCACCTCCAGGTCGAAGTTCTGGGCCTGAGCCATCTGCCTTTTCATGGCCTGGAGCCGCTCACCGCGGAAGGCTGGCGAACGCAGAGAGTCGGGTAGCGCCTCTTGTTCCGGAAGTTGCACAAGGTTACCCGCAAGGGTCAGAAGTTGTGAGCCGGCAAAGGAGTGGAAGGTGCGCTGGGCTGCGAAGGTGGCCAGCTCTGCCTGGGCCCGGGCAATGGCGTCCCAGGCTCCGCCAAACTTCCTCCGCAGCTCGGGGTCAGCGTTGATGCGGCCGCGGAAGTCGTCTTCGAAGGCCTTCTTTCTGGCCATCCGCTCCGGATCCCGGAGTCCCGCCAGGTAGCCGCTGGTAGCCTTGTGGGAGTTTTCTAGACTGAAGATCTGATTCTCCAGACGCCGACGGTCTTCCTCGCTGCGGCCGGCTAGGTGGCGCAGGACTTCCAGTTGCCGCTCATAGCCTGCCAGGGTCATGGGGTACTGCACGTCCCGCAGGTATTCCATCTGGGCCAAGGTCAGAAGACGTCCCGTGGAGCCGGGATTGCCCACCACGAACACCAGCTCGTTCTCTTGAGCCCCCGCCTCACTCCACCGGAAATAATGGGTGGGCCGATAGGGCTCGCCGTTCTCGTAAACCCGATAGAAGGTGACGTCCAGGTCGTAGCGGGGGTAGGTGAAGTTGTCCGGATCGCCGCCGAAGAAGGCCACAGCCAGCTCGGGGGCCATGACCAGCCGCACGTCGGAGAACCGCCGATACTTGTAGAGGGAGTAGATCCCCCCCTGATAGAGGGTCACCAGCTGACAGTTGAGGCCGCTGGTGCGGGAGCACTCCTCGGTCAGCACGGTTATGACGCTGTCGCGCTGCTGGCCCTGTCGCACCGGGTCGGCGGCCGTCACGGCGGCCCGGACCCGCGCCGTCACGTCCTCGATCTCCTGGAGCTGGTCAGCCCAGACCCCTGGGCACCGCTTCTCTTCCTGCCGGGTTCGGGCTACGAACCCCGTCAGCTGATAGTTCTCCGTTTCCGTGGAGACCGCCGAAATACAGCTCCGGGCACAGTGGTGGTTGGTCATGACCAAACCGTCCGCCGACACGAACGAAGCCGAACAGCCCGGGATCCGTACGGCGCTTAAGCGCACGTGGTCGAGCCACTCCTTGGTAGGCCGGAAGCCGTAGGTGGTCTGCCAATAGTCCAGGGGCGGTGCGTCGAAGGTCCACATGGTCCCGAATTCCTTCAGGAATCCGCTTCCCCCACCCGCCCCCTGTTGGCCCCACACCGGAGCAGCGTTGCCTACCCAAACGCCGGCAAGGCCGAGGGCCAGCGCCCCGACGATCCGAAATCCGTCTGTGAGGAAGGAATGTCTCATGGCTTATGCACTCCTTGAAAAGGCTCACCCCCGGAGCGTCCCGGGGGGGCGGGTTGGTCGAAAAAGCGGGGGGCGTAGTCCCGAAGGTGCCGCTCCTTTTCCAGATAGGGTACCCCGCTCCTCATCCAATCGGGGGCCGGTGCCCCCTTGAGGTGATGATCGAAAAAGTCCTGGAGGCGCATCTGGAAGTCGATGCGGTTCTCCAGCCTCTGCAGTCCGTGGCCTTCCTTGGGATAGGAGAGCCAGATGATGGGTCTGCCCAGGAAACGAAGGGCGTTGTACCACTCCAACCCTTGTTCCCAATTCACCGTCCCGTCGTCTTCCCCGTGGAGGTAGAGGATGGGGGTGGTGACGTTCTGCACACCGGAGATGGGGGATTGGTCCCAGTAAAGCTGGAAATCGTCGTAGGGGTTGGTCCCGTACCGCCCCTGGCCGTAGATGTCGTAGCGGTGGTTGTTCTGGCCCGAGCTCTTGAAAAGCTGGTTGAACTCGCTCACCAGGTTGATGGGCGCCGCCCCATGGGCGATGGCTGCGAACATCTTGGAGCGGGTGGCGATGTAGGCAGCCCCACCCCCACTGAAGGAGTGACCGCTCAGCCCGATCCGGCCGGGGTCGGCGTACCCCATGTCGATGACCTTCTGCACTGCCGCTTCGACGCACTCCAGCATGTCGGAATGGGTGGTGCCGGTCCGGAAATGGATGTCCGGCTGCATGACCAGATAACCGTTGCTGACATAGCCGGCAAAATTGGGTGCGTGGCGGTAGGCCGGGGTGGGGTAGAGGTGGAGGTCCTGCGAAGTGTCTTCGTAGAACCGCACGATCATGGGGAGCCTCTGCCCCGGCTCGTAGGTATCCGGTATGGCCAGGGTCCCTTGGAGCCGAACCCCGTCCCGGTTGTTGTATTCGAAGAGGATCCTAAAGCCCCAGAGGTAGTCATCCTGTTGGGGGTTCGCCACCGTCACCCGCTTCCTCGAGGCAAAATCCCTCCCGCTGACCCAGAGGTCGGGGAACTCGCGGAACGTCTGCACGGTGAACAGGTACCGCTCGGCGTTGCGGGCCTTCTGGGGCCGGCCGAACTTCCGGTCCTCCCAGACCAGCGCCTGCATCCGGCCGTGGGCCAGCTCGAAAAAACCCTCCCGCTTGGTCCATCGCCCGTAGGCCGTGAAGAGAAGGGGTCTGTCCAGATCCACGAACCGCTCCTCGGGGTCGGTCCGGAGATAACGGAGAACGATCTCTTCCCGTTCCCCCACCCCTTGGGTCAAGTTGGTGGCCGGCCTTCCGTCCAAGGGCTGGAGCCATACGTCGTGGCGGTGGTTCAGGAGCACGCCCCGCCCGTCCTTGGCCCATCCGGCCACACCGTAGGGAGGCCGTTCTCCCGGGTGGTCGTAGTCTTCGTCCACGAAGCTTACCGGCGCCCGCTCCGTCAGGTTGCGGTGCCGACCGCTGGCCATGTCGTAGAGCCACACGTGCCCGTCCTTCCAGTACAGGAAGAAGGCGCCGTCCGGCGAGAGGCCAAGGGTCCGAAAGTGGCCTACCAGGAACAGGGTCCTCTCCCCCGTACGGGGGTCGACGCGGTAGTAGTCGGCGTAAGGCGGCTTCCAATCCGATACGTAGGGCGAGGCGTCGGTCCCCACGGCCCACCGTCCGTCGCGGCCAGGCTGCACGTTCTGCATGGCCGAGTCCGCCAGGGGTACCACACGCCGCAACTCCAGGTGGGCGGCAGCCAGGAAAGTCCGGTCCCGGTCCCGGACCGCCTGGCGCTGCTGTACGGACTGGAGGCGATCGTCCGCCCAGTGCCAGATGTTCACATCGGCCAGGGGAAGGGCCTCCTTGGGCCAAGGGGGGAGCTTCTCCGCCTGGGGCTTGATCCCCACGAACACCGTAGCCAGGTCCTCGCTCCAGGTCAGTTCTCCCTTTTCGCTGAAGACCCAATCCTTCGGCAGCCCTCCCTCCCCTCCGCTCCCGAAGACCACCCTCCGGGCCACGGGGGCGTCGAGGCCGGCGACGGCCACCAAGGCATTCTCCCTCTCCGTCTTCCCTTCCGGCACCGTCCCCCTCAGCGCCGCCACTCCGTCCCCTTCCGGCGACCAGGTGAGGCGGCTGTACCGCCCACTCCCCTGGTCCAAAGGCCGGCGGACACCCAGAGCCAGGTCCAGGAGGTAGAGCCCGTTGCCGTCCCCATCTGCGGCATCCACGGTGTACGCCAGATAGGTTCCGGGCTTGTTGAAGGCCGCCTCGTCCACACTCCCCAGAAGTTCGTCGTAGCCGGCCCGAAGGCCCCTGAGGATCACATCCCTGCCCCGAAGCTCCGCCTTGGGGTCCTTCCGCCGCTTCCGGACCAGGAGATGGCCTCCTCCTCGGCTGAATTCGAAGGATTCCGCATCTTCCCACGACACCCGCTCCCCGTTGGACAGGCGCAGGAGTTCCACCCTCCTCGTCACAGGTTTTTCTTCCCTGCGGGCCGCCTCCGCCTCGGCGAAGGGGGGCGAGACGAAGTAGGCCACCCACCGCCCGTCATCGGAAAACACGGGTTCGGAACCCCGGGGAATCTCGTAACGCACCTCCGAATCCAGGGCCGCCACATGGAGCGTGTCATCCCCCCGTTCCCGGCGATAGGTCCAGGCCACCCATCGCCCGTCGGGGGCGATGGTCTCTCCGACGATGGTCCTCCAGAGGCGGTATTCGGAGATGGGGAGGGGACGCTTGGCAGGGGAAGCGACGAACTCCTGGCCCCGAGCGCCCGCCGCGCCGGCCAGGACGGCCGCCAGCACCAAGACCCAAAGGGGGAGGGGGTTCTTCGCCCGCCCGGGGGCAAGGGCGGCGGACCTTGGACGGTGGCGACAGCAGATCGGTGAGGTCCAAAGCATGGTGGGACTCCGGCGGAACGACCTCGAGCGGGGATGGCACACGCCCCGGGGATGGGGCCGACGCCCACCGCGGAGCGGCCCCCCGCCGGGGAAACTACGCTACCTCGCGCCCTCCCCGCAGGCGCGAAGTCTCTCCTTCCGATGGGCCGGCCAAGGGGGATACCAAACCTTGGGCCCCTTCTCTCCTCACCCCTGCCGTTTCTTCCCCGTGATCAGCCCCGACATCCCTCCGCCCTGGAACGTCCCCTGCAGCCCGGTGTCGTCGAAGGTGACTTTGAACGAGACCACCATGCCGCCCGGGTCCACGTCGAAGGTCATCTCCTTCCCGTCCACCACCAGGTTCATGACCTCCACCGTCCCCATATCCGAGGCGATGGTCCCCACGAATTTGCCGTCCTGTTTCCGCACGGTCAGGGTGGCGGCCAGTTGGCCGGCGTCGAAGCTGATGGTGCAATCGTACACCCCCGAAGGATCGGGGGGAGGGGGGGGCGGGGGAGGGCCGGCAGAGGCGCAGGCCTGCAGAAGGGCGGCAAAGGCAAGGGCGGGCAGTCCAAGAGGCGGAACGGTCCGGCGCATGGGGAATCCTCGCAAGGTCAAGGGCAAACCGGTGATCAGCGTCGAAGGGACACCGGCCGCCAGCCGCGAACCGGCCCCCACGGGCCTCAAGAGAACGGTAAGGACCCGGCCTGGCAAGATCCTCAGGGTCGGGCCCCAGCCGCCCGGCATAGGAAAAG
>JAUQOX010000200.1 GCA_030550695.1 Gemmatimonadota bacterium
GGAGATCCGGATCCCCTTCAAGAGTCTGCGCTTCCCCGATCTTCCCCTCCAGAGGTGGGGGCTCAACATCGAGAGGAGGATCCAGCGAACGGGATTCCAGGAGACCTGGGCTCCCCTGACCCGCGATCAGGCGAACCTGCTGGCTTTGTCGGGGACCCTGGACGGCCTTCGGGGCCTCCGCTCGGGGCTCTTTCTGGAGGCCAACCCCGCCCTGACGGCCCTCCGCACCGGCAGGCGGGAGCCGGAGAGGCTGGCCTTCGTCAAGGAGGACCCGAAGGGAGAGCTGGGGCTGAATCTCGCTTACGGCCTCACCTCCGATCTGACCCTGGATGCCACCCTCAACCCCGATTTCAGCCAGGTGGAGGCCGACGCCTCCCAGATCACCGCCAACGAGCGCTTCGCTATCCGTCTCCCGGAAAAGCGGCCCTTCTTCCTGGAGGGGGCCGACCGCTTCGCCCTGCCGGTCCCCTTGGTCTTCACCCGGACCGTTCTCAACCCTGAGGCCGGGCTCAAGGTCTCCGGTAAGCAAGGGGCGTGGTCGGTGGGGGTGCTGGCGGCCCTGGATAAGCCCTCCACCACGGACGGCGAGGCGGCGGTCGCCATGGTGCGCCTGCGGCGGGATCTCGGGGAGAGTTCCACCGTGGGCGTGGTCTATACCGAGCGCGCCCGCCGGCAGGGCGGACACAACCGGGTGGCAGGGGCCGACCTCCGCTGGGTCTTGGGGCGGCGCCATACCTTGCAGGTCTTGGCCGCCGCCAGCGACACCCGCACCACCATGGCCGGCGGCGCCGGAGAATCCGGCGTGGCCCGAAGGGGCAGTCTCCTGTTCGGGGAAATCCAACGGTCGGGGCGGGATCTGTCCTGGGGCGTGACGGTGGAGGGGATCTCGCCCGGCTTTCGAGCGGAAAGCGGCTTCGTACCGCGAACGGGCGACACGCGGATCCGCCTGGAGGCCCAGCGGAACCGCTTCGGGTCGCCGGGGGCCTTTATCGAACGCATGGGTCTGAGTTTGGAAGCTGAAGGCTTCTGGTCCCACGAAGACTTCCGGTCCGGCAGGGGGAGGAAGGAAAGCGAGATTCAACTGGGAGGAAACGTTACCTTGAGGGGGAGGACAACCCTCTTTCTCACGGCCCTTTGGGGGGACTTCTTCCCCAAGCCGGAGGACTATGAGGGCCTGTTTGTGGACCAAGGGCCTGGAGAGAGGCCTTTTCCCTTTCGCCCTCCCCTTTCCCGGTTCCGAGGGCTTCCCGGGATCCGGGCCTTTCTCTTCTACAGCGGGTGGGACCGGCTTCGTGGCACGGCGCGGTTCACGGTTCGCCGGGCGCCCCTCTTCGATCGCACCCTGGGGGTTCCCCTGGAGTCTGCAGCCGCTTCCACCCTCGACCTGACCCTGAACCTGGTGCCCCACCGGGCCCTCACGACCGAAGTGAAGCTGCTTCGCGAGTCCATCCGCCGAACGTCGGACGGCAGGCGGCTCTCCGTTTCCTTGATCCCCCGTGTCCGCCTGCAATACCAGTTCACGAAAGCCCTCTTCGTTCGGGCCCTGGGGGAGTACACCCGTCAGGAACGCGCGCCCCCGCAAGATCCCTCCCGCGGGAGCCCCTTGCTCTTCTGCGAGGGCGAATTGTGCCAACCCCGCCCGGGCCTGGCGGAGAATCGCCTTTCCGGTCAGGCTCTCGTGGGTTATCAGCCTACCCCGGGAACGGTGTTCTTCTTGGGCTACAGCCGATCAGACCAGGACTCCGGCCCCCTCCGCTTCACGGGGCTCCAGGTCCAGGAAGACGGTCTGTTCGTGAAGGTGAGCTACCGCTTTCGCTTCTAGGGGGGGGTGTGGCCGGTCGGGCGCATGGGATTCGCGTCGGGAAGGTCAAGGGCGGGCAGATCCTCGTCGTCGCCCTTGCCGCTCCCTTGAGCGCGGCCTGCGGTGACGGCGCCGGGCCACCCCCATGGGCCGACCTCTCTTCCCTTCCTTCCTTGGAGATCCTGCAGGAGGGGCCCTCGCGGCCCCTACGCACCCCCACCCCCTGCACCGTCACCCGTATCGTGGACGGCGACACCTTGGACTGCGCTCCCGTGGGGCGGATCCGCCTGATCGGGATAGACGCTCCCGAAAGGGGGCAGCATCCCTTCGGCCTGCAAGCCACGGCGGCCCTGACGACCCTGGCGCCCGTGGGCAGCCGCCTGCTGGCCGAATTCGACGTGCAGGTCCGGGACCGCTACGGCCGGACCTTGGCCTACCTGTGGACGGACAACTTCATGGTGAACTGGGCCATGGTGCGCCTGGGCTTTGCCATGATCGCCACCTATCCGCCGAATGTTCAGTACGTGGAGCGGCTGAAAGATGCCCAGACGGCGGCCCGAGAAGAGGGACGGGGCTTTTGGGGCGGGGGAGGGTTCCTGTGTTCCCCCGCCGACTATCGGGCTGGGCGATGCCGGTAAGGAGCGGCCCTTCCCCCTGAGGGTGCCGGCCGGACGTTTCGGCCGGGCCTCCCCTTCTCATCAGGTCTGCGAGAACCATGATCCAGCACTACGACCTGCTTCAAGGCATGCTGGCTCCGGCACCGGAGCCCACCGGCAACATTCTCCTGGTCAGCAGCCCGGAGGCTAGCGAGAAGGCGCTCCTGCAGGAACAGTTTTTCCTCGACGACTACGACTGGTCCTCCACCCTGGACCCCGACGAAGTGCCCCGCCTTGACGCTTCCAAAGGCCGACTCCTTCTCATCTGGAAGGTACCGGAGTCGGCGGCGGTGGCCGAAGCGGTGGAGCTGGGGGTGAAGACCATGGGGCTGGTCCTGGCCGGCGGACGGGTAGCCGTGATCCGCTCCCAGGGGACGCTGAACACCACAGACCGGGAGTTTCGGGCGCTCCAGGACCCTCGCGACTTCCTCCTGGGGATTCTTCTTCACACGGTCCGCCATTTCCTGGGGCATCTCCGGGTCATTCGCCGCATCAGCGAGGAACTGGAAAAGAAGATCACCGTCTCCATGGAGAACCGGCACCTTCTCCAAATGTTCGCCCTCACCGAGAGCCTGGTCTATTATGTGGATGCCTTGGAGGCCAACGGGGCCGTGCTCACTCGCCTGAGGACCCTGGCCCCGGCCCATGGGTTCCAGCCGCACCATCTGGAGCTCCTGGATGACATCGTCATGGAAAACGCCCAAGCCACCCGGCAGGCGGAGATCTTCAGTTCGGTCCTGAGCGGCCTCATGGATGCCCGGGGAACCGTGGTGAACAACAACATGAACGTCCTGCTCAAGAACCTCACCCTCATCAACATCGTCTTCCTTCCCCTCAATCTCATCGCCAGCATCGGCGGAATGTCGGAGTTCACCATGATGACGGGTGGCCTGGACTGGCGGATCTCCTACGGGTTGTTCTGTTTGGGGATGGTGGGCTTGGGTTGGGCCACCTGGCTCTTCATGAAGCGGGCCGTGGATCGGCCGCCCAAGGCCCGGTAAGGGGCACCGGGCCAACGGGGAACCGGGGGGGGAGCAGCAAGCCCATGAATCCTTTGCGGCCGCTATCGAAAAGGTGGTTTCCTCTTTGGGCACTGGCCTGGGCCATCACGGTTTCCGGCGCCTCGGGCCAGGTCGTCCGAGGCCGAGTCACCGATCGGGTCTTCGGCCTCCCCCTCCAGCATGCCTCGGTGTTCCTGCTGGCCCCCGACGGGGCTCAGGTCCTGGCGGCCCTGACCGACCGGGACGGGCATTACCGGCTCCATGCCCCTGCCCCGGGCCGCTACGGCCTCTTGGTGGAGCATTTCGGCTACCGGGCCCATCTCCATGCAGCCCTCCCCATGGCAGCCGGCGATTCCCTGCAAGTGGATCTGGCCCTGGATGCCGACCCCTTCGTGTTGGACCCCTTGCGGGTGGAAGCCCAGCGGAAGGCCCTGGAATCGGGGAGGGCTGCCTTCGCCTGGCGGTGCGCCCTGGGGTTGGGCTACTGCTTCGATCCGGACAGCCTGCAGCGCATGGGGCCGCGCTTCCCCAGCGACGTCATCCGCCTGGGTGTGCCGGAGATGCTGGTGACCTACACGGCTCCTTTTTCCCCCACCTTCCGGCCCGTGAACCATTGGCCCTGCGTGCGGATCTTCCGAGATCACCTCGTCGAGCCCATTTCGGGGGAAGCCTTCGAAGCCATCGGCGTGGGCGATATCGCCGCCATCGAGGTCTACCTTTCGTTCGCCAAAACCCCCTTGGATTTGAGGAGCGGCCTGCGGGCACCCCTCCTGTGGTCCGACACGGAAGAAGCCATGGCCGGCCGCCAGGCCGCCTACCCGTGTGGCGTGATCGTGGTCTGGACCAAGGCGGCCTGGTGAGACCACGCCCCCCAGGCCAGCACTGTCTGGCTCTCACCCCTCGACAGTCTCGACGGCGACCGGCCCTTCCCCCCTCGACCAGCGCATCTTCTAGCGCGGACGCACCGCTCCACCTATCCTTGTCCCTGGGCATCCGGATCGGCGGGCCGCCGTAGTCGCCAACTTTTTCCCCGCTCCAGGGGCGATAGCCATGGATCCAGCCTACTTCCTGCACCGATTCCACTTCGCCTTCACCGTCACCTACCACTACCTCTTCCCCCAGCTCACCATGGGGCTGGCCCTCCTCATCGTCATCCTCAAGACCCTGGCCTTCCGCCGCGGCGAGGAGCGGTTCGACCGGGCAGCCCACTTCTGGGGAAGGATTTTTGGCCTTTCTTTTGCCATGGGGGTCATTTCGGGAATCCCCATGGAGTTCCAGTTCGGGACCAACTGGGCCCGTTTTTCCGAAGCCACCGGAGGGGTCATCGGCCAGACCCTCGCCATGGAAGGAACCTTCGCCTTCTTCCTGGAATCTTCGTTTCTCGGCCTCTTTCTGTTCGGACGCAAGAAGTTGTCCCCCTTCCTCCATTGGCTCACCGCCGTGGCCGTGTTCCTGGGTGCCTGGATCAGCGGTTTCTTCATCGTGGCCACCAACGCCTTCATGCAGCACCCCGTGGGGTATGAGATCCGCCCGGACGGGACTTTGGCGCTGACCAGCTTCTGGTCCCTCATCCTGAATCCCTGGCTGGGGTGGCAGTACGCCCATACCATGTTGGGCTCGGTGGCTACGGCCTCTTTTGTCATGGCTGCCATCGGGGCGTACTACCTCCTGGTGGGGCGCCGGCCTGATGCCGGGGCACAGGCAGTCCAGGACGCGGAATACGGTAAGCTCTTCGTGAGAACGGGGGTGTTGGCAGGCCTTCCGGCCTCCCTGCTCCTTCTCTTTCCCACGGGGGATATGCAGGCGGTCAATGTGGCCCGCTACAAGCCGGCAGCCTTTGCCTCCATGGAAGGGATCTTCGACACCCAGGAAGGTGCACCCCTCGTCATCCTGGGCCAGCCGGACATGGAGAAGCTGCGGCTGGACAACCCCCTGGAAATCCCCAAGGTCCTGTCGTTCCTCACCTGGCGGCGGTGGGGAGC
>JAUQOX010000201.1 GCA_030550695.1 Gemmatimonadota bacterium
CTACCCCTCAGCTCAGCAAATTCCGGAGGATCTCCAGGATCCACGCGGAAAACCGCTCGCCGGAGTCGCTATGGACCCGGACGAACCAGGGGGCCAGCACCAGGGACACCACGCTCATGAGCTTGATGAGGATGTTCATGGAGGGACCGGAGGTATCCTTGAAGGGGTCCCCCACGGTGTCCCCCACCACAGCCGCTTTGTGCGGGGCCGAGCCCTTTCCACCCAGGGCACCCTTTTCGATGTGCTTCTTGGCGTTGTCCCAAGCTCCCCCGGCGTTGGCCATGAACAGGGCCATAAGGACGCCGGTGACCGTGGCACCCGCCAGGAGACCGCCCAAGGCCGCCACCCCCAGGAAGTAGCCCACCAGCACCGGCGCCAGAACAGCGGTGAGGCCGGGAAGGATCATCTCTTTGAGGGCCCCTTCGGTGGAAATGGACACGCACCGTGCCGGATCCGGCTTGGCCTTGCCCTCCATAAGCCCGGGGATCTCCCGGAACTGGCGCCGCACTTCCTCCACCATCCCTTGGGCGGCGCGCCCCACCGCCGTCATGGTCAGGGCCGCCACGAAAAAGGGAATGATACCCCCGACGAAGAGCCCGATGACCACCATGGGGTCGATGAGGTTGAGCCCCCGCTCCCGGAGTCCCACGGCGGAAGAGTAGGCGCTGAAGAGGGCCAAGGCCGTGAGGGCCGCCGACCCGATGGCGAAGCCCTTGCCGATGGCCGCCGTGGTGTTCCCGATGGCATCCAGGGAGTCGGTGATCTTGCGGGTCTCGGGCCCCAGGCCGCTCATCTCGCTGATCCCCCCGGCGTTGTCGGCAATGGGTCCGTAGGCATCCACGGACATGGTAACCCCCACGGTGGCCAGCATACCCACCGCGGCAATGCCGATGCCGTAGAGGCCGGCTGCCGAGTAAGACACGAAGATCGCCAAGCAGATGAGGATCATGGGGATGGCCGTGGATTCCATGCCCACCGCCAAGCCCGTGATGATGTTGGTGGCGGGGCCGGTCTGGCTGGCCTCGGCGATGCGGCGGATCGGCTTGGCCGCCGTGTAGTATTCCGTGACCAGCCCCACGAAGATTCCCACCAAGGTGCCGGCCAGGATGGCCCAGAAGGGACCCTGGCCGCCATAAACCTTCCCCGTGAGGGGATCGGAAACCTGAACCCCCGACGCTTTCACCACGAACCACATGGCCACCAGGAAAAGGCCGGCGGCGATGAAGGTCACGTTCCGGAGAGCCGCGGCCGGCTCGGTCTTTTCCAGCACCTTCATCATGAACACGGCCACCAGCGAGGCCAAGAGCCCTGTCCCCACGGTGAGGAGCGGAAGGGCCACACCTTGCAGAGGGGTAGCGGCCAAGGCGGCCGAAGTGGCCGCAATGGCCATGGTGGCCACCACCGACCCCACGTACGACTCGAAGATATCGGCCCCGAGGCCCGCCACGTCTCCCACGTTGTCGCCCACGTTGTCCGCAATGGTGGCGGGGTTGCGGGGGTCGTCTTCCGGGATGCCCGCCTCAACTTTTCCCACCAGATCGGCCCCGACATCAGCAGCTTTCGTGTAGATTCCGCCACCCACGCGGGCAAAGAGGGCAATGGAGCTGGCCCCCATGGCGAAGCCGGTGATGATCTCGGCGAAGTCCGCCAATTGGGAGGTCCCCGGGACAGCCGACGCGGCAAAGATGTAGAAGAACACCCCGAGGCCCAAAAGGCCCAGAGAGGCCACCGCCAGCCCCATGACCGAACCACCGAAGAAGGCTATACGCAAGGCCTTCCCCACCCCCTCCTTGTTGGCCGCCTCGGCGGTGCGCACGTTGGCCCGGGTGGCGCTCTTCATGCCGAAAAACCCTGCCAGTACCGAGCAACTGGCGCCGGCCACATAGGCCACCGTGGTCAGGGGACCGATGGCAAGGGCCAGAAGTACGGCCACCACCACCACGAAGAAGAAGAGGAAGGTATACTCCTTCTTGAGGAAGGCCATGGCGCCGGTATGGATCTGCTCGGAGATGTCGGCCATGGTCTCGTTGCCCTTGGGCTGCTTCTTCACGTAGCCGTAGATCCCGAGGGCTACCAGCAGGCCCAACAGTCCCAGGACCCAGGACCAGTCGGTTAAGCTGATCAGATCGCTCATGGGTGTTGCGTCCCCCTTTGAGGGTTGCACGTGTGCAGGGGAAGGCGGATCAACAGTTGAAACCGTTCATGGCCGCCTCGACCCCCCGGCTTGCCCAGACTCCCACCCCCTCGGCCAGGCGGGGCAGGAGCCCGAGGATCACCTCTTCGTCTTCCGGCGGCATGGGGGAGAGCACCCATTCCGAGAGATCCTCCCCCGGCGGAGGAACCCCCACGCCGATCCGGAGCCTGGCATACCCCTCCGTTCCCAGGGCCTCCGAAACGGAACGGAGCCCCTTGTGGCCCCCGTCGGAACCCCGGGGCCGAAAGCGGATGCGGCCCACCTCCAGGGCCGCATCGTCCACCACCACCAGCAAATCCTCTTCGACCTGGAATTCCGGAAGACCGGCGAGGAGGCCCAACGCCTCTCCGCTGCGGTTCATGTACGTGGTGGGCTTGAGGAGCAAGAACGAAATCCCCTCCCACGAGCCGCCGGTAACCTCGCCCTTTCGCTCCTTGCGGAACGGAGGGAACCCCCAGGCCCGAGCCACATGGTCCACCAGCCACCATCCGACATTGTGGCGGGTGGCTTCGTAGCGCGCGCCGGGGTTCCCGAGCCCCACCACCACCTTCATGCCCCCACCATGGGCTCAGGACCCCCGTTCCGTTCCTTCCCGCCCCTCCGGCCCCGCGGCCCCACCCTCCCCTTTCTCCTCTTCCGCCCGGACCTCGGCGGCCTCCACCGGCACCCTCGGTGCCAGGACGGTGCACACGGTCAGGCTAGGATCGGAAAGGAGGGTGATCCCCGGTTCCAGTACGAGATCGGAAACGTGGAGGGCCTCACCTACCCCCAAACCGGTCACATCCACCGTCACCGCATCGGGAATCTGGGTGGGGAGGCAGCGGATCCGAAGATCGTCCAGGAGCTGCTCCAAGATTCCCCCGGCTTCCCGCACTCCCCTGGGTATGCCTTCCAGTCTTACCGGCACCTCCACCTCCACCGCCACTCCCCGCTGGATCCGCAGAAAATCCACATGCAAAAGACCTGTCTTGTGCGGATAGGTTTGGATTTCCCGGACCAACGCCTCCACCGGCTCGGGATCCCCTTCGATATGCAGGGTCAGGATGGTGTTCTCGACGGAGATATGTTGGAAGAGGTGCTCCACCTCATGCCGATCCAGGGAAAGAGGCCTGGGATCCATTCCCTTGCCGTAGAGAATGGCGGGGACCCTGTCCCCCGCCCGAAGCTTACGGGCAGACTCTTTTCCCACCTGGCCCCTGGGGCGGGCCTTGAGCGAAGCGGTTTTCGTCATTCCTATTCCTTTCTTGCCGGGGGTGGATCGGGTGTCCGAAACCCTCTTCTCCGGGGGCGCCCGACCCCGCCCGCCACCCCTCCCTTACTCGTCGTCCTGAGGAATCTCGAACAGGGCGCTCACCGATTCGTTGGAGTGGATGTACTCGATGGCCCGGGCCAAGAGCTCGGCCACGGAGAGTACCTTGAGCTTTTCGAACCGTTTTTCCGGGGGGATCGCCACGGTATTCGTCACCACCAGCTCTTCCAGGGGAATGGACCGGAGGCGCTCCACGGCCCGGCCGGAAAACAGGCCATGGGTCGCCATGGCGTAGACGGCCCTGGCCCCCCGTTCGCACAAGGCCACCACCGCCTGGGCCAGGGTACCTCCGGTGTCCACCATGTCGTCCACCACCAGACAGTTCTTGCCCCTCACCTCCCCCACCACGTTGAGCACCTCGGCCTCGTTGGGGGCCGGCCGCCTCTTGTCGATGATGGCGAAGGAGGCCCCGAGCCTCCGGGCGAAACCCCGGGCCATCTTGGCGGACCCCACGTCGGGAGCCACCACCACCAAGTCTTCCAATCCCTTTTCCCGGAAATACCTCACCAAGACGGGTGCGGCGTAGAGGTGATCCACCGGGATGTCGAAGAAGCCCTGGATCTGGTGTTGGTGGAAATCGATCCCCAGGACCCGGTCGGCTCCCGCCGCCGTAATGAGGTTGGCCATGAGCTTGGCCCCGATGGCCACCCGGGGCTGGTCCTTCCGGTCCTGGCGTCCGTAGCCGTAATAGGGGATGACGGCGGTCACCCGAGCGGCCGAAGCCCGCTTGGCGGCGTCGATCAGGAGGAGAAGTTCCAGGATGTTGTCGCCGGGGGAGTTGGTGGGCTGAAGGATGAACACGTCCCTTCCCCGGGCGTTCCGGTCAATCCGGACGAAGATCTCCCCGTCGGCGAAATCCCGGATCGTGGCCGAATCGGGAGACCGGCCCAGGAGGCCACCCACCTCGTCGGCCAGCGGACGGTTGGCCCGGCCTGCAAGGAGAAGCAGGGGTCCGCGCTGAAAAGTGTCGTCCATGGGAGATTGGCTGCTCCTTGGAACGGATTCCTCGACGGCGGGCCAATCTAGACCGCGGTGGGGGGGTCGTCAACTCGTGATTCTTGTCGCGAAAACGACGGGGAGGTTAACTAATAGAGCTGTAAGCGACGAGATGACAAGACGTTGTCTCGCGAGGCCATGGACATCTCCAGGCGAAGGAGGTATCGCCCCGGCGAAAGGGGGGGAAGCTCCAAGCGCAGGGCCCGGAACACTTCGCCCGGCCCCCTCAGTTCCCCCTCGGTCCACGAGAGGGTGAGGACGGGGGCCTTTCGGAGAAGGCCCAAACGCTCCAGAGCGGTCCGCACCGCACCTCCTTCCTCCCGCACCAGGCTCAGGTGGAAGGTAGCGGATTCAGCCCGGGGCCCGAGCCCGTAGACCTCCCACGCCACCCCCACGGGCTCCCGGGAAGACAAGCGAAGGGTGGGATGGAGGATCCCCAGGACCTCCTCCAGCGCCCGGGGGATCGTATCGCCCGGGCGGAAGACGAGGAGGTCGGAGAGGGCGGGAAGGTCGGGGTGGAGGGGGTCGGCCCGGAGGCCGTGGCGCAGACGGCTCCCCCAACGCCCCTGGGGGGACCACTGCTCCAGGCTCAGGAGGTAGCGGCCCGGGGGAGCCCGAAGTTGCAGAACGCCGCTCGCCCCCTTTCCCGTCACCCCCAACCTCTCACCCCCCGACTCCGGAAGCAGGAACAAGCCCGCCAGGGTGTCCGGGGGGAAGGGTCGGGTGGAGGGCTCCCAAGGAATCACCCGGAGGGAGCCTGGCTGAGGAACGGCCGAGGAAGCCCCCGCGGCTCCCCCTTCCCGAGGCCTCCGCCGAAGGAGGAAGGTGTCGGCCGGGGCCCCGAAGGCGGCCAGCACCAACACCTCGCCCCCGCGCCGCAGCACGGCTGTCTGGCCCTCGCCCTCGGCCACGAGGGGGGCCAAGACAGGG
>JAUQOX010000202.1 GCA_030550695.1 Gemmatimonadota bacterium
TGAGGAGGCATGACCCCGCCATGAGTCGTTTCCGGCTCGAATCCTCCCACCGTCCGAAGGGAGATCAACCCAAAGCCATTGCAGAGCTTTCTGCCGGCCTTGCCCGGGGGGAGCGGTACCAGGTACTTCTGGGCGCCACCGGAACGGGAAAGACCTTCACCATCGCCCACGTCATTGCTGCCCATGGCCGGCCCACCCTGGTCATGAGCCACAACAAGACCTTGGCGGCGCAGCTGTACGGGGAATTGAAGGCCCTTTTTCCCCACAACGCGGTGGAGTACTTCATTTCCTACTACGACTATTACCAACCCGAGGCCTACGTACCCGCCACCGACACGTACATCGAGAAGGATGCCACCATCAACGAGGATATCGAGCGGCTGAGACTACGGGCCACCTCGGCCTTGATGGAACGGGAAGACGTAATCATCGTGGCCTCGGTCTCCGCTATCTACGGTTTGGGAAATCCGAGGGATTACCGGAACCTGATGCTCCATGTCCGCCTCGGCGAGCAGAAGAGCCGTCGGGAAATCTTGAAAGGGCTCGTGGACATCCAGTACAAGCGCAACGACCTGGACTTCCAGAGGGGTACTTTTCGGGTCCGGGGAGACACCGTGGAGGTGTTCCCCGCCTACGACGAGCAAGCCGTTCGCATCGAGCTCTGGGGCGATGAAGTCGAGCGGATTACCCGCTTCGATCCCTTGACGGGCGAGATCATTGCCCGCTTGGACCGGACCGCCATCTATCCGGCGAGTCATTACGTGACACCTCGAAGCACCATCGAAGCGATCGTTCCCGAAATCCGGCGGGAGTTGGCGGAAAGGGTGGAATGGTTTCTGGCGAGGGGGCGTCTGCTGGAGGCTCAGAGGTTGGAGCAGAGGACGAACCTCGATCTGGAGATGATGCTCGAGGTAGGGACCTGCCCGGGGATCGAAAACTATTCCCGTTATACCAGCGGGCGTCTGCCCGGCGAGCGCCCAGCCTGTCTGCTGGACTATTTCCCCGAGGATTTCCTGGTGGTGGTGGATGAATCCCATGTGACCCTGCCGCAGATCCAAGGGATGTACCGAGGAGACCGTTCTCGCAAGGAAGTCCTCGTAGAACATGGCTTTCGCCTGCCCAGCGCCCTGGACAACCGGCCCCTGACTTTCGAAGAGTGGGAAAGCCTGCTGCACCAGGTGATCTTCGTAAGTGCCACGCCCGGGGAGTGGGAGATCCGGAGGGCGGGTGGAGTGGTGGTGGAGCAGATCATCCGACCGACGGGGTTGGTGGATCCCGAGGTGGAAGTGCGCCCGGTGGCGGGACAGGTGGACGATCTGCTGGCGGAGATACGGGAAAGGACGGGAAGGGGGGAGCGGGTGCTGGTGACTACCCTGACCAAGCGGATGGCCGAAGAACTTGCGGAGTATCTGGCCAGGGTCGGGGTAAGGGTCCGCTACATGCATTCGGAGGTGGACGCCATCGAACGGATGGAAATCCTCCGAGCCCTCCGCCTTGGCAAGATCGAGGTGTTGGTGGGTATCAATCTCTTGCGGGAAGGATTGGACCTTCCGGAAGTATCCCTGGTGGCTATTCTGGATGCCGACAAGGAAGGATTCCTCCGCGACGCCCGTTCCCTGATTCAGACCATCGGCAGGGCGGCCCGCAATGTCAGGGGAAAGGCCATCCTCTACGCCGACGTAATCACCGGTTCCATGAAGACTTGCCTGGAAGAAACGCATCGTCGGCGGCAGATTCAGCTCCGCTACAATGAGGAGCATGGGATTACGCCGGAAACCATCCGCAAGAGCGTTCAGGAAATCGAATGGAGCACTCGGGTGGCCGATGCCCGAGGGCGGCCCGTCGCCCGGGTGGCCGAGGCAACACCCGCTTACGCGACCGAACTGGAGCGGGAGGAACTGATCAAGATCCTGGAAGAGGAGATGCGAAAAGCGGCCCAGAACCTCGATTTCGAGACGGCCGCCCTCTTGCGGGACCAGTTGTTCGAACTTCGGGCCGAAGGGGGGAGCGGACGGGGGAAGGGATTCGCGACATCGTCCTCTGCGGATAGGGTGTCCATTTCGGAGAGGAGGCGAAGGTGAGGGTGTTCCCCCTCCGGTTGAAGGAAGAAGAGCTCGTGCGATGGGGCCAACGGATCGGGAGGGAAGTGACCTGTCCGGTGTTTCTGGGGTTGGAGGGGCCGTTGGGTGCCGGCAAATCCGTGCTGGCACGGGCCATCGCCGCGGGTGCAGGGGTAGAAGGCCCTATCCCTTCCCCCACTTTCAATCTTGTATTCCGTTATCCGGCCCGGGACGGAATCGAGGTCGTGCACATGGATCTTTTCCGCCTGCAGGACCCCTCGGAACTCCGGGACCTGGGCTGGGACGAGTTGCTCGAAGGACCGGAACTCGTCTTGGTGGAATGGCCCGAGAGGGCGGGATCCCTTCTCCCTCCCGACCGGTGGGAGATTGGGCTGAGGCGGGAGGAAGATGACCCGCTCTTGCGGGAAGTCCGGCAGCGGCGGGTGGGAAACCCGCCGCCTCTCCCCCCTCCCCCCCAGGCGTCGGCCGCGGACCGGGGAAGGTCCTGACGGTGGCCGGGGAGTGGTTCCTGGGTCTGGAAACCGCCGGCCCGGAGGGGTCCGCGGCCCTGGCCCTCCGCCGGAAGGGGGGCGGGGGAGGGGCGGGATGGGAGTGGGAGCGGTGGGTGGTGGGGTCGGTGGGAGTGGGTGGGGAGCAGGCCGCCGGTCTCGTCCCCTCGGTGGAGATCCTCCTCCGCGAAGCGGAGGTGTCTCTGGAGGACCTGGCAGGCATCGCGGTGGGGAGTGGGCCGGGCTCGTTCACCGGCCTCCGGGTGGCGGCGGCCACGGCCAAGGCGTGGGCCTGGTCTCTCGGGATTCCTCTGTACGCCGTGTCCTCCCTGGAAGGAGCGGCCCTGGTCGAGGCACGTGGGGAACCTCTCTGCGTCCTCTTCGATGCCAGGGGGGAGCGGCTCTATGCAGGGGCGTACCGGCGTCGGGGCAGGTCCTGGGAAACCCTCTTGCCGCCTACTGCCACGACCGTGGCGGAGGTGCTTCAGCTGGCCCTACCCCCCGAAACGGTGTTCGGCGGCGCCGGGGCCCTGCGGCACCGCGCTCGGATCGAGGGGGAGGGGTGGAGGGTGGTGGGGCCGCCGTTCGGCTTTCCCTCGGCCCTGGGCCTCCTTCGGAGGTTCGAACTGGAGCCCGTCCCCTCACCCGTCCCCACCCCCGGCCTGTGGGAGCCCGAATACCTGCGATCGTCGGTGGCCCGCCCGCTGTCGAGGGGAGAGAGCTAGGATTTCGTTCCATGAAAGTTCGGCCGGCCGATTGGGCAGATGTGGAAAGCGTGGCCGCCATCGAGGGCCAGTCGTTTTCCAACCCCTGGAGGGCAGAGGATTTCCGCGCCCTCCTGGGTCGATGGGGTGCTCTGTTCCTGGTGGCGGAGGAACGGGGGGAGGTGGCGGGGTATGCCGTGGCCTGGTGGGTTCTGGAGGAAGGCGAGCTGGCCAACATTGCGGTCCGGGAACAGGATCGGGGGAAAGGGGTGGGGGCCGCCCTCTTGGATCGGGTCCTGGCGGAGCTTTTGGCAAGGGGCGTCCAGAGGGTCTACCTGGAGGTCCGGGTTTCCAACGAGCCGGCCATCCGGCTCTACCGCTCCCGGGGCTTCACCCGGGTGGGGGTCCGCCGGGGCTACTATCAGAATCCCACCGAGGACGGCTGGGTCTTTTCTTTAGACCTCACGGGAGGGAAACAGCTGTAGTCAAATAGAAAAAATTGGTTGACCGCCAAGCTCCGCCGGGGTATGTTGCAGAGGGAGGGCCTTCCTGATAAGGCCTTGTATCTTCGGAAAAAGGAATACACCATGCCTCGTCTCCGGCCGGCCTTGCTCCTGGTGGCCATTTTTCCTGGTTTGGCCCACGGCCAAGGTGCCCAAGGTTCCCCCCAGGCGACCCACGAGGTGGTCAAGGGGAACACCCTCTGGGGTCTGGCCGAGAGGTACCTCGGCAATCCGTTTCGCTGGCCCCTTTTGTACGAGGCCAACCGGGACCGCATCCGGGACCCCCATTGGATCTATCCGGGCCAGGTGTTGGTCATCCCTCCCCTCGAGGGCCTGGGGCCGGAGGCGGTGGTGACGGGGGTGGCGGTGGTCAGCCCGGAGCCGGCGGCTGTGCCCCTCCCTCGGGCTCCGGAAGCGGCGTCGGGACCCTGTCCTGGACCGAAGGAACGGTCCATCTTCTATGCCGGCTCTCATGAAGCGAAGGGGTGCGCGCTCGAGCTCCCCGGCCCGGAAGACCGGACCGCCTTCTACCCCAGCCGTGGCATCATGGGGGGTGGGGTCATGTCGTTGGAGGAGGCCCGCTGGCCCGCGGTCCCCCGCGGCCTGGTCTACAGCGCTCCTTGGTTGGACGATGGGGAGGGGGAAGCCCGACGGGTGGGGTCTGTCCATCGTCTGGCCGAGATTTCCCGGGAGCGTACGGACAGGAACCGGGTGGCCCCCTACGAAAAGGTTCACCTGAGGGCGGAAGAGGGGGGGGGCTTCCGGGTGGGGGACGTTCTCCAGACGTTTCGGCCTCTCCGCTTCCTGGAAGGGCTCGGGCGGGTGATGGTACCCACCGGAATCCTGACGGTGACCGGGGTGGAGGAGGGGGGGGCCACGGCCTGGCTCACCGGAGAATTCGATCGGGTGACCTTGGGGGACTTTGTCCGGCCGGTGCCCCCGTACGGGTTGGAACCGGGGGTGCACCCCATCGAGGTGCAGAGCAACGTGGTGGCCAGGGTTCTGGGGTTCCCCCAGGATCGGGAGATCCACGGCCTCGGAGCCTTTCTCTTTCTGGACGTGGGAGCGGCCGAGGGGATTTCCCCGGGGGACGAGTTCGTGGCTCGGGTGAACGAGGACCAGGGCTTCGGGGGTTCCGAAGCCGTGAGGGTCCAAGTGGTGAGGGTCCAGCAGGCCACCTCCACGGCTCGGGTGATCGCCTTGTCGGAGCCCATACTCAAGGTCGGGACCCGCCTCCGACTGGTGAGGAAGATGCCGTCCTAGGCCTTCCTGGCGTCCCTGGCCCCTGGAGGCGGCATTGCCTTTCGGCCCGGCGACGGGGCGGAGGAGAGCGCGGGGGCGCCGGCAAGGGTTGGGGCTTTCCGTTGTGGTGCCGGGCCGTGTGAGGCTCCCTGGGCCCCGCCTCCCTCATCTCTTTCCTTTCCTCCCTTCAGGGCTACCGGCCCATTCCTTATCTTTGGGGCGGCTTGGCCACGGCCGTGGCCTATGGGCCCACATTCCGCCACGGATGGACAGCGTCGGAGGTCCCCCATGTCGGCCCCCCCTAGGGTTCTGGTCACCGGTGGCGCCGGATTCATCGGCAGTCACGTGGCCCAGGCCTATCTTGACCGCGGATATCAGGTCTGGGTGTTGGACAA
>JAUQOX010000203.1 GCA_030550695.1 Gemmatimonadota bacterium
CCTCCATGAGTTCTTTGCGGGGGAGCAGGCATTCCCCTCCCACATCCAACACCCTCCCCGGCCGATCCCTCTCCCGAAAGCCCGCCACCACCCCTCCTCCCGGCAGCCTTCGGAGGGTTACGGTAAAGCGGCTCCGATAGTGGAACTCCCGAGGCGAAGGTTTCACCTCCGGGTCCTCCACCCGAACCCCCCCGATCCGGCGGAGGGCGTCCCCCACCACCCTTCCCTTCCAGGCCACCTGGTGCCGATACTCCAGATGTTGCAAGGCGCACCCGCCGCAGCGCCTGTACAACGGGCAGGGCGGCTCCCTCCACCCCTCTCCCCGCTCCCTCCAGCCCAGGACCTCCCCTACCGCCCATTTCTTCCGGTCCAGAAGGATCCGTACCTGCACCCGGTCCCCCGGGACGGTTCCCCGAAGGAAGACCACCTTGCCGGAGGGGAGTCTTCCCACCCCCACCCCTCCCGCGCCCAGCCCCTCCACCACCACCACCTCCTCCCCCTGCCCCCTTCCCCCCGTCGGCCCGGTCATCGCCTCGACGGGAGGAAGACCCTCCGCCACGCCGAGAAACCCCGGCCGTCGCCCCGGCCGGCGTCCCGGAGAGAAGGAAGCCGGGAGGCCTCCTGTTCTTCCAACAGCGCGGCCACCAACCCGGCCGCCAGAACCACGTCCTCGGGGGGCGCCGCCCGCAAGCAATCCGGATGCTCCTCCACGTAGCGGATGGAGAGACGGCCTGCCTGGAAATCCGGTTCCTCCATGACCTGCCGGTGGAAGGGGATGCAAGTGTCCACCCCCCCCACCACCAGTTCCCCCAAGGCCCTGGCCATGCGCCGGATCGCCTCCTCACGGGTGGGGGCGTGTACCACCAGCTTCCCCAGGAGCGGGTCGTAGTGCAACCCCACCTCGGTCCCCACCTCGATCCCCCCGTCCCACCGGACACCCGGCCCTCCCGGAACGGCCAGGAACGAGATGGTTCCCGTGGAGGGTAGGAAATCCCGGGCCGGGTCCTCGCTGGTGATCCGGCACTCGATGGCGTGCCCCGAAGGCTGAAGTGCGTCCTGACCGAGGGGGATCGGCTCGCCTGCGGCCACCCGGAGCTGCCAATGGACCAGGTCCACACCGTAGACGTACTCCGTCACCGGGTGCTCCACCTGAATGCGGGTGTTCATCTCCAGGAAGTAGAACTCGCCGTCCTGGAAGAGGAATTCCACCGTGCCCGCCCCCACGTAGGCCACCGCCTCCGCCGCCCTCACCGCCGCTGCGCCCATCCGGGCCCTCAGCTCGGGGGTCACCGCCGGGGACGGGGCCTCTTCGATGAGCTTTTGATGACGGCGCTGGATGGAGCACTCCCGCTCGCCGAGATGAAGGACCTTCCCGTACCGGTCTCCCAAGATCTGGATTTCGATGTGTCGGGGAGCCTCCAGGAAACGCTCCAGGTACAAGGAACCGTCCCCGAACGCCGCCAGGGCTTCCCGCTGCGCCGCCTCGAAGGCCCGGGGTAGTTCTTCGGGGCGGCCTACGACCCGCATCCCCTTCCCCCCCCCTCCGGCGGAGGCCTTGATCAGGAGTGGATAGCCGACCTCCTCCGCGGCCCGGGCGGCTTCCTCCGGGTCCT
This sequence comes from Gemmatimonadota bacterium, assembly GCA_030550695.1. Lineage (GTDB taxonomy): Bacteria > Gemmatimonadota > Gemmatimonadetes > Longimicrobiales > Gaopeijiaceae > JAUQOX01. The sequence continues at coordinate 1,614 of JAUQOX010000203.1, forward strand.
GGACGGGATCGGTGAGGCCGGGTACGATGGGGACTCCGGCCGCCCGCATCCGCCTCCGGGCCTCGGTCTTGTCTCCCATGGCGGCGATGGTCTCCGCCGAGGGCCCCACAAAGACCAGCCCGGCTTCTTCCACCGCCCGGGCAAAATGCGCCCGCTCGCTCAGGAACCCGTAGCCGGGATGGATGGCCTGGACCCCCGCCTTGGCCGCCACTTCCAGAATCGCCGGAACGTTGAGGTAGCTTTCTGCGGGAGCCGGCGGCCCCACACGATAGGCTTCGTCAGCCGCCATGACATGGGGTGCCCGACGGTCTGCGTCAGAATAGATGGCCACGGAGCGGATCCCCAGCTCCCGGCAGGCCCGGAGAATGCGGAGGGCGATTTCTCCCCGGTTGGCTACCAGCACACTTTCGAACACCCGACCCTCCTTTCCGCCGGTCCCCCTGCACCACCGGCAAAAAAGTAGGACCCCCTCGGGCCGGCCCACAACCGGCCCCGAAGGGGGTCCCCAGGTGCCGCCCTGGCGACGGCCGGCCGTGAGGGGCCGGCAACGCTCCCGGCGGGGCCCCTGGACCCTCGGACCTACCGCAGGGTTCCTTCCAGCCGCACCTCCCTCCCCTGCCGCCAGACCCCCAGGGAGAACCTCTCCCCCGGCTCGTAGGAGGTCAGGATCCTCCAGGCATCCCGGGCCGATTCCACCCGGCGCCCGTCCACGCTCTGCAGAACGTCCCCTCCCCTTAGACCCAAGGGAGATCCCTCCTCCGCTTCCAGGACCAGGGCGCCCCGGTCGGTGGAAAAATAACTGCCCAGAGCAGGATTCAGGTCCACGAAGGTTACCCCCGCCAGGGTCACCGGTCCGCCCCGACCCCAGAGCCACACCTGCCTCCCCCTTCCCCCTGGCCCCTCCCCCCACCGGATTTCCATCCAGGGGACCGAGAAACGCCACGGCCCCCATCCCGGCAGCCACAGCCTGACTTCTCCCCCCTCACCAGGAAGGGCCGGGGCCCCGAGGCTCCATCCTTCCCACCCTTCCCAGGTACTCCTTGCGACGACATCCCGGGCCGTGACCTCGGTGCTCCTCTCCTCCCGGCCCCGACGGTATCGGAGTTCCACCCGGTCCCCCGGCTTCAGCTCCCTGGCCAGGGCCAGCACCCGCTGCACCGGCAAAGACTCCCCGGACCGGAACCCTCGCTGCGCCTCGTCCGGCAACGGCTCCACCAGGGAACGGCCGTTCCAATGGGTGAGAAGATCCCCCCGCCGCAGGCCTGCCTCCGCCGCAGGGGATCCCGCCAGGACGGCCTCGATCCGAGCACCCACCCGGTCCGTGGCCGCACCCTGCCGGGCAAGGAAGGACAAGCCGAGCCGAAGGGTATCCGGCTCCCTGGGCCACGCCCCCGAACCGGCGAGACCGTGACCGGCTGAGGGATGGCTCAGGACCATGGCGACGAGCACCGAAAACACCGCCAGAGAACACGGCTTCTCACCCGACCGCACCATCGGTGGCTTCCTCGAGTCTGGAAGGTTATTTCGGGAGGCGACCCGCTCCTTCGCCTTGCCTCCCTTTGGACCCCCCGGACCGGCCCCCGGGTTGCTTGGAGAGGACTTTTTCGCCGGCTTCGAGGGCCCGGCAGGGCTCCCAAGGCCGGCCCGAGTCCAAGGGGGCGGCCCTACCCCGCCCGAAGCCAGGCATAGGCCTTTCGGGAGATTCGTCGCCGCGGCCCGGGCTCCGGGGGCGAAGTCGAAGGGGGGGACCTTCAGGCTGTTTCTCCTCCCAGCACCTTCCTCCGGAACGCCTCGAACCCCGGCACCTCCGTAAGCTCCCCGTCGGCGATGGCCGCCACCTCCTCAGCCACCCGCCACTCGGCCAGAAGAGCGGCGGCTTCGGCCATTTCGTCCAGGGCCACCACGAGCCCGGCCCGCCCTTCCTCTCCCAGCTCCCCCAAAGCGGTCCTTTCCCTGCCGAGGAGGGCCAGGAAGCCTGCCCCTCCCCCGACCCCCTCCAGGGCCCGGGCGGCGCCCCGGGCCGACGCCATGAGCCCCTCGGGGGAGGTGACGACAAACAAGCCCAGACGCAGAGAGGGACGGGCCTCGGCCGGATCCACGGTCACCAGGCTGCCGCAGAGGGCGCAGGGGGCCTCGAGGGCCGGACCGGCGTTCAGGTGGACGAACCGGAGGGACTGGAAGCGCCAGGGGTGGAGGGCCAGGGGCCCCCGGCAAGCGGGGCACGTGGGGGCCAACGGAAGCTCGGAAAAGAGACGGGTGAGGAGGGAGGCAGCCTCCAGGAAAGGTGAGCCCAGCCATTCCCGTCGCCGAAGGGTGCCCAAGGCGCTCCTGTAGGGATCGTAACCCTCTTCAGGAGGAGGGGGCAGCCGTGACAGGATCCGCCACCAGAAGCCTTTCCTGGGTCCCGGATCAGGAAGACGAGGACCGTAGCGCCAATCCACCCACTCGGGGCGCGCCGCGGCCCCCACCCGGACCAGTTCTCCCCGGTCCACGGCCAGCAGCGAAAGCTCTCCGGTGGTCAGCAGGAGTCGCCCCCGCTCCCGCCCCGCTTCTTCCAGGGCTGCCAGGGTCTCCCACCGCTCTTCCAGAGGGGCCAGGTTCCACCGCCGGCAGCCGGGACAGATGAGCCAGAGGCGTCCCTTCAGGGGGTCGTAAGCCAGCCGGAACGGACCCTCCGGGACCCACGGGGGCCCGCCCGGGAGCGGAAACCCGCAGAAACCGCATCGAGACCGCGTCTTCACAAGGGAATATTGCCGTGCTTTCGAGGGGGGTTCTCGTCCCGCTTGTTCCGCAGCATCTCCAGACCCGAGATCAGGCGCGGCCTGGTGTCCCGAGGGTCAATGACATCGTCCAGGTAGCCTCGGGCGGCGGCGATGTAGGGATGAGCGAACTTCTCCCGATATTCGGCCATCTTCTGTTCCGTAACCTTCTCCGGATCCGCCGCTCGGGCGATTTCCTTGCGGAACAGGATCTCGACGGCACCCTTGGGCCCCATGACGGCGATCTCGGCGGTGGGCCAGGCCAGGTTGAGGTCACCCCGGATGTGCTTGGAGTTCATCACGTCGTAGGCCCCGCCATAGGCCTTGCGCACGATCACCGTCACCTTGGGGACGGTGGCCTCGGCGAAGGCGTAGAGGAGCTTGGCCCCGTGCCGGATGATCCCCCCGTGCTCCTGAGCCACCCCGGGGAGAAAACCGGGCACATCCTCGAAAACCACCAGGGGGATGTTGAAAGCGTCGCAGAACCTCACAAAACGGGCCCCCTTGTCGGAGGCATCGATGTCCAGGACGCCGGCCAGGACAGCGGGTTGGTTGGCCACCACCCCCACGGCTTGGCCCCCCAGCCGGGCGAACCCCGTCAGGATGTTCGTGGCGAAGCGCGCGTGAACCTCGAGGAACTCGCCTCCGTCCACCACCCTTCGGATAACGTCCCTCATATCGTAAGGGCGATTGGGGTTGTCCGGGACCACGTGGAGGAGCTCCTCGTCGCGCCGGCCAGGGGGATCGTCGGAGGGGAGATGGGGGGGCGGTTCGGTGTTGTTCTGAGGCAAATAGGTGAGAAGCCTCCGCACCAGCGTCAGGGCCTCCGGCTCCGAGTCACAAGCGAAATGGCAAACGCCCGAGGTCGTGGCGTGGACGTCCGCCCCTCCCAGGCTTTCCATGTCCACGTCCTCGTGGGTAACCGTCTTCACCACGTCGGGGCCGGTGACGAACATGTAGGAGGTTCCCCGGACCATGACGATGAAATCCGTGATGGCCGGCGAATAGACCGCGCCTCCCGCACAGGGGCCAAG
>JAUQOX010000204.1 GCA_030550695.1 Gemmatimonadota bacterium
GCCGCCACGGCCATGTTCCCCGTGACGTTGGCCACGGTGAGGAGCATATCGGGGATGAGGTCCAGGGCGATGAGGATCCCGATCCCCTCCAGGGGGAGCCCGAACGCCTGGTAGATGGGGGCCATGACGAAGAGCCCACCGCTGGGAATCCCCGGCGAGTAGAACGAGAGAAGGGCCAGGAACCCCACCACCGCCGCCCATTCGACGGCCCCCAGCTCCACCCCGAACAAGCTGGCCACCATGTAGGTTCCGGTGATCCGGGTGATGGGCGAGGCATATTTGAACACGGAGACCGCCGCCGGAAGGACGAGGGAATAGACCTCAGCGGGCAACTTCAGGGTCCGTTCCGCCTCCTCCAGGCACACGGGCAAGGCCGCCATGGAAGAACGGGTGCCGAAGGCCACGGCCTGGGGAGGGAGACAGGCCCGGGCGAAGATCCTGAGGGGCACGCCGCCCACCGTGGCGGCCAAGCCGTAGGCGAAGGCGATGGCGGCCAAGAGGAGGATGCCCGCTGCCAGGAGGAACCCCCCCACAGCCCGCAGCATGGCCCCGCCCGTCTGGCTCGCCAGGTGGAGGGTCAGGGCAAACACGCCCACGGGGGCCACCGCCAGGACCCAGCCCACCACCACGAGGGTCAGTTCGGACAAAGCCCGCGCCGCCCCCAGCAAGGTGTCCCGGTGGGGTTGGGCCAGCCGGGTGGCGGCGGCCCCGAATACCACCGTGAACAGGACCACAGGGAGGATGTCACCCCGGGCCGCCGCTTGCACCGGGTTGGAGGGGAGAAGTCCCACGAACCAGTCCCGGAAAGGCGGGAGGGTCACCTCCGGCACGGCGGCCGCGGTCAGGTCCGGGATGGCCGACGAGGCCCCTCCCAGCAGGCGAAAGAGGGGAGGAGCTGCCAATCCCGCCAGGGAGGCGGTCAAGGAGACGAGTCCGACGAACCAACCCAGAGCCCTGCCCCCCACCCGGGCGGCGGTGTGGGCCCCGGCGCCGGCGATCCCCCCGAAAAGGAGGGACATGACCAGGGGGAGGACGGTCATGCGGATGGCATTCACCCAAAGGGCCCCCACAGGCTCCACCCAGCGGATCACCTGTTCGCCCCAAGGAGCTTCCACTTGGCCCAGCGCCATCCCTCCCGCCACCCCCAGCACGAGGCCAGCCAGCACGGAGTAGGCAGGAAGCTTTCGGCGTCGTGCCACGGGAAGCCCCCAGGGTGAAGCGTGGAAGACAGGACCGGACTCGGAGGCGGACGGGGAGCCCCGAGCCGTTGCTCTGCCCTCTCGTTCCTTTCGGCAAACCATGGTAATCTGGAATCATGCAACGGGCTACCGGGGCTCGCCGCCGAAGAGAGGCCGTGGCACCGGAAGGGAAGGCTGGAAGGGCAACGGTATGAAGATCGCTCCGCCCTGGTTCCCCCCAAGGCTCGGCTCCTCCCCGCCGGGGTTCTCGCGGGGGTCCGGCCGGCCTCCGGCCGCTGTGGCTTTTGGCCGTCGGCCTGTTCCTCACCTCCTGCATGGGCCAGGCCCAGCCCTGTCCCACCTGTCCAGGGGAGGTGGACCCCCGGCGGCTCGTGGATCCCCGGAGCTTGGGCGACGGCAGCGGCTACCCCGGCGCCAGCTGGCCCAAGGTGGGCGATCCCTCCCGGCTGGGGTGGTCTCCCCAGGCCTTACGGGCGGCCCAGGAGGTGGCGCGGGTCATGGGATCCGACGGTTACGTGGTGGTGGATCGGGGGGTGGTGGTGTGGGAGTACGGGCACACCTCCAAGAACCTGATCGTGCAGTCCGTGCGGAAGAGCTTTCTGGGAGCCCTCTTCGGGATCGCCCTGGAAGAGGGCAGGGTGGATTTGAACCTTACCTTGGGGGAGCTGGGCATCGACGATCTCCCGCCGTCGCTGACTCCCGAAGAGAAGACTGCAACCATCGAGCATCTTCTCATGTGCCGGTCAGGGGTATACCACGAAGCTGCTGCAGAAGCCCGATCCATGAAAGCTTCCCGACCCCCCAGGGGCAGTCATCCGCCAGGGACCTTCTTCTATTACAACAACCGGGATTTCAACGCCCTGGGTACCATCTACCGCCAGCTTACCGGCGAAGACATCTTCCAGGCCATCTACGACAGGCTGGCCAAGCCCCTCCAGATGCAGGAGTTCTCGCCGAGCAACGGATGGTACTTCTACGAGCCGGTGTCCCAGCACCCCGCCTATCATTTCACCATGTCCCCGCGGGACATGGCCCGTTTCGGGCTCCTCATCCTCAGGGAGGGTCGTTGGCGCGATCGACAGGTGATCCCCGGTGCTTGGATCGAGCGGAGCCTCCGCCCCTATTCGGATGCCGGAAGCACTTGGAACTACGGGTACATGTGGTGGGTGGGGAAGCCTCAAGTCTGGAATGGTCACTCCGTTGTGGCGGCTCTGGGGGGTAACGGGCAGGGGATCTTTGTGGTCAGGGACATGGAGGTGGTCATTGCCCACAAGGTGGATCCCGATACCTTTACCGGCACACTGAGCCAAGTCTACGACCTGGTAAGGCAGATCCTGCGGGCGAAGGTGCTGTGAGAAGTGGGGACCTGCCCGCGACCTTGGGGAGGCGCGCAAGATGAGAAGGCTTCTTTCAGGAAGGCCATTCTTGCAGGCTGGCCGGCTCGTTTCCTTCGCCGCCTTTTCCCTGGCCTCGATCCCCTTGCGGGGCTTGGAAGCTGTCTATCTTGGGACCCAGGAGCCCTACCCCCCCGGCCTCTACGCGGAACTCCTCACCAACAAGGGCAAGATCGTCCTCTCCCTGGATTTCCAACGCACCCCCATGACCGTAGCCAACTTCGTGGGACTGGCCGAGGGGACCATCGAGAACCAAGCCTTTCCCCTGGGTCGTCCGTTCTACAACGGGACGACCTTTCACCGGGTGGTCCCCGGCCATGTCATCCAGGCGGGCATTCCGGCCTCCGACGTGGCCTCGACCCCGGGGTATCGTATTCCGAACGAGATCCACCCCGAGCTGAGCCACAATCGCGAAGGCGTGTTGGGTATGGCTCATGCGGGGCCCCATACGGGTACCTGCCAGTTCTACATCACCCTGGGAGATCGGTCCTACCTGGATGGTGACTATACGGTGTTCGGAGAAGTGTACGAGGGGATGGAGGTGGTGCGGCAAATCGTGCAGGGGGATGTCATCGAAGAGGTTCGGATTGTGCGGATCGGCCCTGAGGCGGCGGCCTTTCGCCCCACCACCGAATCCTTCCACCGTCTACGGCAAGAGGTCCAGGCCCGGGTGAAGGCCCAGGAGGCTGCGGAACTGGCCGAGGATCTCGCTTGGCTGGAGGCGGCTTTCCCCCACGCCCGGCAAACGGAAGCAGGGTGGCGGTACGTCGTCCTGCGGCCCGGCGACGGTCGGCCTCTTGCGGAGGGGGACACCGTGGTGGTCCGCTACACCGGCAGGACTCTCCGGGGGCTCGGCTTCGCCAGCAGTGCCCCTTCGGGGGAGCCGCGCCTCTTCCTCCCCACCATGAGGGGAGGAGAGGCCTTTGCCTATGCGGTCGGCCGCACCCGCATCAATCCAGGATTCGATCGGGCGGTGGAGGCCATGTCGCGGGGAGAAAGGAGGCTCGTCATCGTCCCTTCCGAGCTGGGTTATGACCCCGCCGGATTCTATGGCCGACCCCGTGCCGGGGAGCCCCGCTTCGTCATCCGGCCCCGATCCATCCTGATCTATGACGTAGAAGTGTTGAGCGACCGGGTGCCGGAGAGGTAATGCCGTACCCGGCACCGTACCCTCGCCGCGGTCCGAACCCTTGGGCCGGGAGCCAGGGGACCACCTGTCTCGTCCGTCCTGCCTCTTGCCCCTTGTCCGGTGTCGCGCCGATGCTGGAGCCACGCCGAGGCAGGCCATGCCTGCCCGCTGTCCACACCCCCTTTCCCTCTTCCCCGTTCCGGTAGGGATCCGCCATGGACGTGCTCTCCTCTCCTCCTCGCAGTCTCGATACCGTCTGCATCCACGCCGGTTCGGAGCCCGATGCCCTTTTCGGCGCCGTGGTTCCTCCCATCTATCAGACCTCCACTTTCGTGTTCCGGTCGCCTGAGGAGGGGGCGGCCCGTTTTGCCGGCACCGAACCCGGCTACATCTACACCCGCATGGGAAACCCTACCATCGCCCGGTTGGAAGCCGCCGTGGCGGCCCTGGAGGGAGGGACAGGGGCGCTGGCCACATCGTCGGGGATGAGCGCGGTCTCCACCGTCTACTTCGCCCTTCTCTCGTCGGGGGACCATGTGGTCTGCAGCGCCTCCGTATACGGGCCGACCCGGGTGGTGTTGGAACGGGACTTCTCCCGCTTCGGGGTGCAAGCCACCTTCGTGGATACCTCGGACCCGGAGGCTTTCCGGGAGGCGGTGACGCCCCGGACCCGCTTGGTTTTCGTGGAGACACCGGCCAATCCCACGTTGGCGCTGACCGACCTGTCCCTGGCCGCACGCCTGGCCCGGGAAGCGGGAGCGCTGTTGGTCGTGGACAACACCTTCATGAGCCCGATCCTCCAAAGACCGTTCCGTTTCGGGGCCGACATCGTCCTCCACTCGGTAACCAAGTTCCTGAACGGGCACTCGGATGTGGTGGGCGGGGTGCTGGTCTTCAGAGACGAAGCGGTTCGAATGCGGGTAAGGGCGGTGCTCCAATACCTTGGGGGCACCATGGACCCCCACCAGGCTTGGCTTGTGCTGAGGGGCCTGAAGACCCTTGCCCTCAGGGTCAGGGCCGCCCAGGAGAACGCCAGGGCCGTAGCCGCATTTCTGTCAGGGCACCCCGCGGTGCGCCGGGTGCTCTACCCGGGGCTGGCCGAACACCCCCAGGCGGCCCTGGTTGCAGCCCAGATGGATGGCCCCGGTTCCCTTTTGTCGTTCGAGCTGAAGGGAGGGCTCGAGGCTGGGAAGAAGCTCATGAAGGCTGTCAGGATTCCCGCGTTGGCCGTTTCCCTCGGGGGGGTGGAGAGCCTCATCCAGCACCCGGCCTCCATGACCCATGCTGCCATGAGCCCCGAGGCTCGGGTTGCGGCGGGGATTTCGGACGGTCTGGTGCGTCTTTCCGTGGGGTGCGAAGGGGCAGAGGATCTCCTCGCCGATTTGGAGCAGGCTCTGGACCGTCTGGACTAGGAAGGCGGGCGGGCCGGCAGCCGACTCCGGGCACCAAGGCGGGCGCCCGCGGGGCCGAAGTAGCGGAGGCCCCCCCGGCCGGAGCCGGGGGGGCCTCCTGGAGAGGGACGTCGGGTCGCTTGCCGAGATCCTATGAAGTACGTTTCGTTCAGGTCTGGTGCTGATCCGCTTCGACCCCGGCGTCTCCTCTTTCCACGATCCAGTATCGGCGAGGGTCGGTAAAACTTTAGGGGGTTGGGGGAGTGGGGGTG
>JAUQOX010000016.1 GCA_030550695.1 Gemmatimonadota bacterium
CCGCCTTCGGCCTCCTCTCCCCCCCTCTGCCGTCTGCTCCGGCACGGTAGAACCAGAAGGCCCGCCTGCCTGACTCGTTGACTCCCCCCCCGGGTCGGGCGAGTTTTGACCCGGGATTCTTCAGATTCGGTACCCTTTTCCTTGCCGCTATGGCGTGACTCGCACCCGCGACCTTCGACCCTTGGCTTTCGTGTTCCTTTGGCTGGTCTCGGCCGCCCTCCAGGGTTGCCGGCCCTCGGCCCAAGAGCTTCCGGCCGAAATCGCCGGGGTCCCCCGGAAAACCCTGGTTCGGGCTCTGGCGGAACTCAGGGCTGCCGCCCTCAGGTCTCCCGACTGGCAGTTGGACCGGGCGACCCGGGACAGCATCCTGGCCTCCTTCGGTTTGACCGAGGAGGCGGTCCTGGCGGTGGCCGAGACCAGAGGCGGAGACCTGAACCTCATGGCCCGCCTGTGGGAAGAGGTGGACTCCGTCCTCCGGGCCAAGAGGGCGGAAACCGTCCCAGGCCTGGTCGAAGGGCACGGCAACGGGCCCGGCCCGGCCGGGTGAACGAACCCACCGCCCCACATGGACTCCCGTGCCCGGGGGAGGCGCAGAGAGCGCTGGTAAGGTTCAGGGAAGCCTTTTCCGGGGCTGCAACCGGCAGGGACTCCCCACCATCACGGTGCGGGCCGGGGACAAGGATCAAGGATCCTTTCGCCCCGCACCAGGTCCTCGTAGGTTTCCCGCTCCCTTGCCAGGAAGGCCTGATTCCCCTCCACAACCACCTCGGCCGGGCGAAGCCGGGCGTTGTAGTTGGAGGCCATCACGAAGCCGTAGGCCCCGGCCGCCTCCACCACCAGGAATTCCCCGGCCCGCGGAAGGGGGATTTGCCGGTCCCGGGCCAGAAAATCGCCGGTTTCGCAGACCGGCCCCACCACATCCACCGTGCAGACCTCGCGGCCCTCGGCCTCCACCACGGGACGTATGGGATGATACGCGCCGTAATGGCTGGGCCGCAGGAGTTCCGTCATCCCTGCATCCGTGATCACGAAGGTCTTGGAGCCGGCTCGTTTTACCGCGAGCACCCGGGTCAAGAGAACCCCAGCCTCTCCCACCAGGGCCCTGCCGGGCTCCAGGACCAAGGTCAGGCCACTTCCCTCGAGAAGGGGCACCAGCTCCGCGCCCAGCTCCCCCAGGTCCATCCCCACCCCATCGTAGGAGATTCCGAATCCCCCTCCCAGATCCACGTATTCCAAACGGATCCCCTCCTTGGCCAGGAGGCGCACAACCTCCAGCACCGACCGCAAGGCCCTTTTGTAGGGGGCCGGATCCACGATCTGCGAGCCGATGTGAACATCGATCCCCCGCGGGACAAGGTGGGGGCGCGAAGCGGCCCAGCGGTAGAGCCCGACGGCGATGGGGACGGCAAGGCCGAACTTGGATTGCGCCTGACCTGTGCGGATGTATTCATGGGTGGAGGGAAGGATATCGGGGTTGATCCGCACACCGAAGGGGGCTCTCACTCCTTTGCGCCGGGCCAGTTCCTCCAAACGGTAAAGTTCCGCGGTGGTTTCCACATGAAAGGCGCGGATTCGGGCATCCAGAGCCTCCTCGAGCTCCTGGTCCGTCTTGCCGACGCCGGCAAAGAAGATCTTGCTCCCAGGAATCCCGGCCTTGAGGGCCCGAAAGAGCTCTCCTCCGCTCACGATGTCCGCTCCAAGTCCGAGGCGGGCAAAGCGGGACAGAAGAGCCAGGTTTCCGTTGGCCTTGACCGAGTAGGCCAACAACAGGTCCACTCCGGCAAAAGCTTGCCGGAAAGCTCGCACTTTCGTCTCCACCGCCCGCAGGCTGTACACGTAGAGGGGAGTCCCGAAACGAAGGGCCAGTTCCCGGAGGGAGAGCTCCTCCATGAAGAGTTCGCGCCCCCGGCGCTCCAGGGTGGGGGGGGGATCCACTGGCCCCCCTTGCCTCGCTTCCGTTCCGCCCACGGCGTTCGACATCCGACCTCAGGGATTGGAAGGCTCTAATAGGCCCGGGCCCAGACCACCTCCATGCGGGCTTCCCCGCCGCCGATGCATCGGCGAGGGGGCTCCGCCGACCGGAACTCGGGATCCACGATGACCCGCACCGTAGCCCGGGTCTCTTCCTTGACACGGGCTTCCACCGCAGGATCCCCGCTCCAGCCTGTGTAGACAAACCCCCCGGGACCGTCGAGGATCTCCTTCATCTCGCCGAGGTCGGCGACCCCCCGGTAGGAGTTGGCTTCCCTGCGCTTCCGAGCGGCCTCGAGAAGCCCTTTCTGGAACTCCTCCAGGTAGCCGGGGAGTTCGGTCACAGCCTGCCCTTCCGGGAGGAAGAGCTTCCGCGATTCTCCCTCCAACGCCACCCGGCGGACCAGCACCACCTGGCCCTTCTCCAGGTCCTTCGGCCCAATCTCCAGACGGAAAGGCACGCCTTTTCGTTCCCATTCCCAGAATTTCGCGCCGGGGGTGAGGTGGTCCCGGTCGTCCACCCGGGTCCGAACGCCGGCGTCCTTCAGGAGCCGGCTCAAAAGATGCGCCTTCTCCCTGACCGCGGACCCTTCCGCCACGCTTTTCCAGATGGGAACCACCACCACCTGGATGGGGGCCAGGCGCGGGGGCACCACGATCCCCACGTCATCGCCGTGGGTGAGAACCATCCCCCCGATGAGGCGGGTGCTCACTCCCCAGGAGGTGTTCCAGGCGTATTCCTCCTTGCCTTCTTCGCTCTGGAACTTCAGGTCGAACTGCCTGGCGAAGTTCTGGCCCAGGAAATGGGAAGTGCCGGCTTGCAGGGCCTTGTTGTCCTGCATGAGCGCTTCGCAGGAGTAGCTCCGCACGGCGCCGGCGAACTTCTCCGAGTCGGTCTTCATACCGGTGATGGGAGGCATGGCAATCCACTCTTCCATGAACCTTCGGTAGATGCCCAACATCCGGCGCGCCTCCTCTTCCGCCTCGGCAGCGGTGGCATGGGCCGTGTGCCCTTCCTGCCACAGGAACTCCGCAGTCCGCAGGAACAGCCGCGTGCGGAGCTCCCACCGCATGACGTTGCACCACTGGTTCAGGAGAATGGGGAGATCCCGATAGCTTTGGACCCACTTGGCATACATGTGATAGATGATGGTTTCCGAAGTGGGCCGGACTACCAGAGGTTCTTCGAGCTCTTTCCCCCCGGCCTGGGTAACCACGGCCAGCTCCGGGGCGAACCCCTCCACATGCTCTTTCTCCTTCTCGATGAAACTCATGGGGATCAGGAGGGGGAAATAGGCGTTCTCGTGGCCCGTCTCCTTGAAAAGGGAGTCCAGGGCACGCTGCATGTTCTCCCAGATCCCATACCCCCAGGGACGGATGACCATGCTGCCCCTCACAGGGGAGTAGTCGGCCAGCTCCGCCGCCAGAACCACTTCGTTGTACCATGCGCTGAAATCTTCGCCTCTGGGGGTGATTCCCTTGGTGTCGGCCATGATCCTCCTAGGATGTTCAGTTTTCTTTGGACCTTCTGAGCCGGCGGCCTTGCGCCCCTCCTTTTTCCGCCCTTGCCGTCCGCCAATAGGCCACAGCGCCGGGCACCAGGAAAAAAAGCAGGGAAGCCGCGGCCCAACCCCATCGGAAAGGCAGGCCGACAGCCGCCCGGAGCAGCCAGCCTGCCACCGCACCGCCTGCCAAGGCAAGGAAAACAGCGGCTACCAGCAGAGCCATTTCCAAGGCGTCCAACCTCCTCACAGCCCGCCTGGTTACCCGCCGAGCCGCCTCGGCGGCCCGGGCTTCCTCTTGGGCGTCGGCAAAAGTCAAGGGGTCGACGTCCCCGCCGGGCCGGCGGTCCTTCCCACCCTCAAGCGTTTCCGTCCCCATCTCCCCCCTTTCCGGCCAGCAAGGCTTGGAGGGGGACCTCCACCTCCCTCCCGGTGGCCATGTCCCGTACCTTGGCAACCCCGCGTTCCACTTCACCAGGCCCCAAGAGAACGGCCCGCTCGGCTCCCTCCGCCGCCGCGGTCGCCAGTTGGCGCCTCAGGGGCTGGTGGCGCAGGGGATACACGACGCTTTTTCCTGCGGCCCGCTGGGCCGCGACGATCCGGTGCAGGAGTTCCCTCTGAGCCTCCGAGACCGCTGCCACGAACAGATCCACCGCCCGTCGGTAGGAGGGGATGAGGTTCCGCTCCGCCAGGAGCTCCCCCAGCACCACATCTCCCATTCCGAAGCCCACAGCCGGGAGAGGCTCGCCTCCCACCAATTCCAGGAGCCTGTCGTACCGCCCCCCTCCACACACGGCCCGGAGTTCTCCCTTGCGGTCGAAAAGTTCGAACACCATTCCGGTATAGTAGGCCAGCCCTCGAACAATGCGAAGGTCGAACTCCACGAAGGGGCCCATGCCCATCTCGTCCAGCACCTGCCGGAGGCTCCGGAGGTCGGCCAGGGCCCCTGCCACTTCGGGATCCTCCCCATGGACCTCAGCGGCCCGCTCCAGATCGGAAGATTCGAAGAGCTGCAACACGGCCTCGGCCTCTGAGACACCCAGCCCACACTCCTGCCGCAGGCGATCCAAGCTGCGTTGGCGGCTCTCGCGCTCCAGTTTGTCCACCACCCCGAACGCCACCGGCAGCTTGTCCGGTGCGACCCCCGAGCCCAGAAGCAGGGCCGAAACCAGTTGGCGATGGGACACCCTGACCCGGAAATCCTGAGGGCCGAGCCCAAGAATCCGGAGCGCATCGACGGCAAGGGCCACCACCTCGGCGTCGGCCCCCACCCCCGCTTCCCCGACGATGTCCGCGTTCCACTGAAAGTGTTCCCTGAGACGCCCTCGCTGCTGCCGCTCGTAGCGGAAGAGCTGGGGAATGCTGAACCAGCGGATGGGTTTGGGAAGGGCCTGGGCCCGCTCGGCCAGGATGCGGGCCAGGGAAGGGGTCATCTCCGGCCGGAGGGCGACGTGGCGGCCGCCACGGTCGCGAAAAGCATACAGCTGGCCCACGATCTCCTCGCCGCTCTTCTCCGTGTAGAGGTCCAGCGGTTCGAGGGGCGGGCCGTCGTATTCCTGAAAGCCGTAACGGCGGCAGGCTTCCCGCCAGGCCCGGAAGATGTGGGAACGGACCGCCAGATCCTCCGGGGGGAAATCCCGGAAACCCGGGAGGCGGGCCAGGGCCGGGTTCTTGGGCATGACGACCTCAGGGAAGGCTCAAGGGGTCTCGGGAAAGGGCTGGATCCCCAAAAGGTTCATGGCATCCCCCACGGTATGGTGGGACCCCGTGACCAGGACCGTCCCGCCCTCGGCCAGCCGCCGGGCCGTGTCCAGGGCCTCGGCGAAATCCTGCAGGATGTGCAGATTCGGGCGGGGCGCCTTTACGGCGCCGGCGGCCTCCAAGGGGTCCCAGCGGCGGGCCGGTGGGACTGAGGGGGGCTGGGCCAGGACCGCCTCACGGGTCAGGGCGAACAGGGGGGGAAGCATGCTCCGCCAGTCCTTGTCACCCTGGATTCCCACGAAAAGCACCAGGGGCGAGGGGAGGCCAAGTCGCCCCACGCTGTCCACCAGGGCCCGGACCCCCGCCGGATTGTGCGCCACGTCGAACACCCAGGTGACATCCGAGCCCGGCTGGACTTGGAGGCGACCCGGCCAACGGACGGTGGCACACCCTCGCAGCACCGCTTCCTCGCTGGGGCGGAGCCGGGCCGGGAGGTGCTCCAGGGCCCTTACCGCCAGGGCCAAGTTGACCGCCTGGTGCCGTCCTGCCAGCGGGCTTGCCACTTCCAAAGTCCCCCAGCTGCGGGTAGGCAGTCGAAAACGGTTGCCCCGGGGGGAGACCTCGAGATCCTGGATGTCCCGGGCCACCTCGAGAGCCTCGAAGGGCGAGCCCAGGGACTCGGCGCGACTGCGGAACAGCTGCACCAGGGCGCTGTCCCTTTCCGCGGTGACCACCGGCACCCCTGCCTTGATGATGCCGGCCTTTTCCGTGGCGATGGCTTCCAGGGTGTAGCCTAGATACTCCGCGTGGTCCAGGGCCACGTTGGTAAGGGCCACCACCTCGGGCTGGATCACATTGGTGGCATCCAACCGACCCCCCATCCCCACCTCCACCACCGCCACCTCGACCCCCGCCCGGCGAAAGAGGTGGAAAGCCAGGACGGTGGCCGCCTCGAAGAAGGTCAGGCCTGCCTCATGGACCACCTCCCGCACCTCCCCTGCGGCCTGGAGGATCACCTCCCTGGCGACGGGGACTCCCCCCACCTGGAACCGCTCCCGGAAAGAGCAGAGGTGCGGCGAGGTGTAGAGGCCCACCCGGAGGCCCTGGGAAAGGAGAATGCGGGCCCAGACGGCGGCCACGGAGCCCTTCCCGTTGGTCCCCCCCACATGGAGAGTCGGATAGGAAAGATGGGGCTCCCCCAGCACCTTCAAGGCTTTCTCGGTTCGTTCCAAGGCCCAGGGGACCTGCGAGGCCAGGGGAAGGAAAAGTTCCGACAGGCTGAGGTCCCCTCCCCACAAGGAGCCCGGGTCCCATCCAGGCAGGAAGGTGTCGGGGGGTGTCTTCATGGCCCCCCCTCCCAACCCGTCCACATATGCCTCAGGAGCAGCACCACGGTGCGCTTGAGCTCCCGACGGTCCACGACCCGGTCCAGCATGCCATGCTCCAGCAGGAACTCGGCCCGCTGGAAGCCCTTGGGCAGTTCCTGCCGAATGGTCTCCTCGATGACCCGGGGTCCCGCGAACCCGATGAGGGCGCCGGGCTCCGCCAGGTTCACGTCTCCCAGCATGGCGTAAGAAGCTGTGGTGCCCCCTGTGGTGGGATCCGTCAAGATGGAGATGTAAGGGATCTTGGCCTCATGAAGGCGCGCCAACACCGACGAGGTCTTGGCCAACTGCATCAGGGAGTAGATCCCCTCCATCATGCGGGCCCCCCCCGACGCGCTCACGATCACCAGAGGCTTGCGGAGTTCCAGGGCCCTTCGGCCGATTCGAGCAACCTTCTCCCCCACCACCGACCCCATGGACCCCCCGATGAAGCGGAAGTCCATGACCCCGATGCACACCGGGATTCCGTCCATGGCCCCTTCCCCCACCACGATGGCTTCCCTGCGACCCAGAGCCTGCTCCGCCTGGGCCAGGCGGACGGGGTAGGGCTTCGAATCCACGAAGCCCAGGGGGTCGGAGCTCCAGAGGTCCTTCTCCCGCTCCTGGAAAGTCCCCGGGTCCAGCAACAGGGCCAGGTACTGGTCCGGATTCATACGGAAATGGCGGCCGCACCGGGGACAAACATGGTGGTTGAGGGCCAACCTTTCCCGATAGAGGATCTCCCCGCAGCCGTCGCACTTTTCGAACAGGTCGGCGGGAAGATCCCTCTTCTCCCAGGCCTTCAGGGGTTTTTTCTCCTTGCGGAACCAAGACATCGGATCCCCTTTCCCCTAGACGGCGACCTCCGCTTTCCCAGCCCTCCCCCGCCACCCTTCCACCCTACCGACTTCCGACGATGGTGGCCCCGCCGCCCCTAAGCCTCTCCCTCCCTGGCCACCCGCAGGGCTACGCCCAAGCTCACCCACGACATCAGGAGAAACGACCCTCCGTAGCTGAGGAAGGGGAGGGGGATGCCGGTGATGGGCACCAGCCCGATGGTCATCCCCACGTTGATGAACACATGGGTCAGCCAGGCCCCGAAGATACCGAAGACGATGAGGCCGGCAAAGGGATCCGACGACTCTTCCGCCAGGCGGACCATCCGGAACAGGACCAGGGTGAAAAGCCCCAAGACCAGGACCGTCCCAAGGAAACCCAGCTCTTCCCCCAAGACGCTGAAGATGAAGTCCGTGTGCTGCTCCGGCACGAAGTCCAGCCGCTTCTGGGTGCCCATGGTGAAGCCTTTCCCGAAGAGTCCCCCGCTTCCGATGGCTACCTTCGACTGGATGATCTGCCATCCGGCTCCCCGGGGGTCCAGGGAGGGGTCCAGGAACACCAGGATTCGGTTCCTCTGGTACTCCGCGAGGGAGTTCCAGAGGGGACGGGCTATGGTTCCCGCTGCCAGGTTCGCCAAAACCACACCCACGGACTCCACCAGGTACAGGCGGTAGCGCAGGAAATACAAGCAAACGGTCAGGACGACGATGTACCCCGACCAGATGCGGGTGTCGTAGCTGAGGATCAGGGCCAGGCCGGGGCTCGCCATGAGAAGGAGGAAGGGAACGGGGGCCCCGCCCCAATACAAGGCCGCGAACAGGATCCCGACGAAGGCCAGGCCGGTGCCCAGGTCGGGTTGGAGAACCACCAACGCCAGGGGGAGACCCACCAGGGCCGCAGGCGCCAGCAGTTCCCGGAGGGCTTGAGGGGGGTCCTTCCTGCCCCCCATAAGGCGGGCCAAGGCCAGGACTGTGGCCAACTTGGCCACTTCCGAGGGTTGGAAACGGAAGCCCCCTACCCCGATCCAGCTCTTGATTCCGGCCGCGGTGCCTCCCCCGGTTCCCACCACCAGGGTGGCGAAAAGGAGGAGGATGGAAAGCACATAGGCCGGCAAGGCGGCCCACTCGATCCACCGGCTCGGCACCTTGGAGACCAGGACGAAGGCCGACAAACCAAGGAACAGCCACAAGAGCTGGCGCTGCCAGATGTCTCGGGTGACGGGGCTCGGGACGTTCAACACACCGGCCGAGTAGATGAGGGCCACCCCCAGCAGGGAAAGGAGGAGGACCGCTCCCACGAGCAGCCGGTCGCCCACCACCACCGAAAGCCGGGGCATCTCCCCTCATCCTTGCCCGGGCCGGGAAGCCCATGGGGCCGGCCTACCGGCCCGAAGATGCTCCCCCAGGGTTTGGATGGTGTCCACGGGGATCCCGTACTTCCGCCGGAGGTAGTAGTCCGCCGTCTTCGCCACCAGGGGCGCGGCCGTTCGCGACCCGCTCTCGCCGAATTCCACGATGGCTACCACCACGATCTCGGGCGGCCGCCCAGGGGGGCCTGCCATTCCGGCGAACCAGGCGTGATCCGGATGGGGGGGATTTTGGGAGGTTCCCGTCTTCCCCAGGAGGTCCCAATGCTCAAGACTGGCCAGATGGGCGGTACCGCCGGGCGCCACCACAGCCCGAAGCCCCTTCCTCAAGGCTTCCAGGGCTCGGGGAGAAAGGCGGAGGGACCACTCGGAGTGGGGCAGAGGAACGGCCGGCGACCGGAGGAGGCGGGGGGGCGGGGCCGTGCCATCCCGGGCCAAAGCCACGTAGAACTGGGCCATCTTCAGGGGGGTTTGGCTGTTGGGGCCCTGCCCGATGGCCAAGCTCAAGACTTCCCCCTCCGTGGCCCGATAGCCGAAGGTCCGCTGCCACCAGGAGACGTCCGTCGGGAACTCCCCGGCCCTTTCCGCCGGTAGGTCCACCCCGCAAGGCTGGTTGAAACCGACGGCCGTGGCTTCATGGATCAACCGCTCCAGGCCGATCCTGAGCCCCAACTGATAGAAGTACACGTCGCACGAGTGCCGCACCGCCCCCACCAGGTTTTGGAAACCATGCCCTTCCGGGGCCCAGCAACGCCAAGTGCGGTTGCCGAAGCTCATGGCGCCCGTGCAGGGAATCGGCATGAACTCTTCGGGACTTACCACCCCCAACTCCAAGCCGATGGCTGCGGTGGCCAACTTCCAGGTGGACCCCGGGGGGTACCTTCCCAAGACCGCCCGATTGAAAAGGGGCTGACCCGGGTCTTCCGACAGGGCCCGCCAGTTCTCCGGGCTGATCCCCCCCACGAAGGCGTTCGGGTCGTAGGTGGGAGAGGAGTAAAGGGCCAGGATGCCCCCGTCTTCCACGTTCAGGGCCACCACCGCGCCCCGCATGGAATCGGGGAAGATGTGATGGATCCATTCCTGGAGGTCCAGATCCAGGTTCAAGACCAAATCATGGCCCGGGCGGGGAGGGACGCGGGAGGTGCCCCGGAAGGAACCCACGATCCGGCCCAGGGCGTCCACCTCCACGTACCGGACCCCGGCCACCCCCTGGAGGAGGTTCTCGTACTGACGCTCCACTCCGTCTTTTCCCACCACCGCGCCTCTTTCATACCCTCGGAAGTTCGGGCTCTCCAGTTCGGCCGAGGTGATCTCGCCCAGGTAACCCAAGACATGGGCCGTGGCCGCTCCCGCCACATAGCGTCTCCGAGGCCGCATCTCCACGTAGAGGCTGGGGAATTCCAAGCGCCTCTCCTCCACCGCCGAAAGCTCGGGAAACGCGGCGTGGGCCTTGACGACCAGAGGTTGGCGGGGATTGGAGCGGAAGCGCTCCAAGAGGGCCTCGACCCCCGCCTCGCTCAGCCCGAGGTGGGGGGCCATTCGCCGAAGGGTGGCCGCCACGGAGTCCCGGGGGGCCGGCAAGAGCAGGACGGAGTAGCCCGGAACGTTGTCCGCCAGCACCCTTCCCCTGCGGTCGAAGATGGCCCCCCGGGGGGCGGGGAGAGGGAGGGCCCGGAGCCGGTTGGAATCGGACTGGAGGGCCCAGGCGCTGGAGCGGACCACCTGCGCCCGGAAGAAGGCAACCCCCAGAAGCCCCATGAGGAGCGCCACGGCCCACCGGGCACCCTGCGCCCGCTGCCGCCGGGACAAAGGATGGTCCAACCTCACAGAAGCCTCTTCCGCCGCAAGAAGGGATAGGCCACCACGACACCCACCAGGGCAGCATAGAGGGCTCCGGCCGATCCCCGGATCAGGACCGCGACAAGAAACGGTTCCCGGAGGTCCTCCCCCACCGCCAGCCAGTGGACGAAATCCCGGAGAAGCTTCCCCAACGCCACGTAGCCGAACAAAAAGCGGAGGGAATCCCCCACAAAGAGATCCCGGGTCCGGCCCCCCAAGATCCCCGCCAAGGTCAAGGCCAGCGCGTTGGCGCCGAACGCCAGGACCGACAGCGAGTCCTCCAGGAGCCCCAGGGCCAGCCCCACCCCGCCGCCCCACCCCGGACCGACCTCACGGGCGGCCAGGAGGAGGGCCACCAACGCAAGGTCCGGGGCCTCGCCCCGGAGCCCCAACCCCACGTGCAGAAAGAAGTGGAGCAGCACCAGGGCCAAGAACAGCCCACCCATGGAACCCCTCCCCACGCCTAGACCCCTCCCCCCCCAGGGGAGCCCTCGGGACCCGCGGATCCCATGGGCGCCGGAGGGAGGGTATCGGCGGAGACGGCCGAGTCCGCCCGAAGCAAGTCCTCCAAGAGCCGACGGGCCAAGGGATCCTCCCGAAGCACCAGGACATGGACCAGGCTTCCCGGCTGGACCAGGGGCCGGAGCCAATAGGACTTCCGCCAGCCCCCCTCCTCTTCCGCCAGCTCTTGGACCGTGCCGATGGGGATTCCCCGGGGGAAAACCCCCCCCAAGCCCGATGTTACGATCAGGGTTCCCGGGTCTACCCGTTCGTAGAAGGGGACCCCGTTGAGAAGGAGACGGTCCTCCTCCCGGAAGGTGCCTCTGACGGGTTCCACCAGGCCGAAGACCTTGCCGTCCCAGGTCATGGCACTGGCCCGAAAATCCGGATGGCTCCAGTCGATCCCCACCGCGCTGGACCGCGACACCTCCCGAACCAGCCCCGCCAGGCCGATCCTCCCCTCCCGCATCACCACAGGATCGCCGGCCGAGACCCCGTGTTGCCTCCCCACGTCCAGAAGGAACACGCTTTCCGAACCGGGGGTGCCCGGTCGGACCACCCTGGCGGGGACGAAACCGACCCGCATCGCCGGGCTCACCCCCAAAAGGGCCCGGAGGCGCCGATTCTCTTCCTCCACCGTTCCCTGGGCCACGACCAGAGCCGCCAACGAGTCCATACGGGCCTGGATACGGGTCGTCTCCTCCATGAGGACCCGGACACGTACCACCCCGGCCTGGACTTCCAGGAAGGGGCGGAGGAGGGTGAAACGAACGGCACCGGCCAAGAGTGCCTGGGCCTCAGCCGGCAGATACAAGAGAACCGCCGACAGCAGAAGCCAGAAGAAGTCCAGGTGGAGGGACCTGCGCCTCGAGGCGTCCTCCAAAGGAACCTGATTCCAAGGCATGAGCGGCAAACTTCCTCGTTTTGCCGGCCGGCCCCCCGGCGCGCGAGGGGGGGCAATCGGCCCGACTCCCCCCCGGGGGAACGGGGGGTCTCTCCCAGGGTCAGGTGCTCAACACATTCCGGTATTTGGGGAGGTCGTCCAAAATCCGGCCGGCGCCTCTCACCACACAGGTCAGGGGGTCTTCATCGACGTGGATGGGGAGATTCGTTTCGTGGGCCAGCAACCGGTCCAGTCCCCGGATGAGGGCGCCTCCTCCGGTCATCACGATCCCCCGGTCCACGATGTCCGAAGCCAGTTCGGGGGGGGTGATCTCCAGGGAGCGCCGAACCGCTTCGACGATGGCCTGGATGGGTTCCTGGATGCACTCCCGGATTTCCTGGGAGTGGACCCGCACGGTCTTCGGGATCCCGCTCACCAGATCTCGGCCTTTCACCTCCATCTCCCTCTCTTCCCCGAAATCGAAGGCCGACCCGATCTGGATCTTGATGGCCTCGGCGGTGGGCTCCCCGATGAGAAGGTTGTAGTTCTTCCTCAAGAAGGTCACGATGGCCTGATCCAATTCGTCGCCGCCGATCCGAATGGAAGTATTGGAAACGATCCCCGACAGGGCGATGACGGCGATCTCGGTGGTTCCCCCTCCGATGTCGATGACCATGTTCCCCGTGGGGGTCTCCACGGGTAGACCCACCCCGATGGCCGCCGCCATGGGTTCGGCCACCATGTAGACCACTTTTGCCCCTGCAGCCAGGGCGGAGGATCGGACGGCCCGCCGTTCCAGCTCCGTGATCCCCGACGGGACGCCCACCACCACCCGGGGCTTGATGCGGAATACCCGCTTGGCGGTGACCTGCTTGAGAAAATGCCTGAGCATCATCTCCGTCACGTCCACATCGGCAATCACCCCATCCTTCAAGGGGCGCACCGCCTCGATCCCCTCCGGCGTCCTCCCCAACATCCGCTTCGCCTCCAGCCCTACACCCAAGATCCGACGGGAGCCCTTCTCCACGGCGACCACGGAGGGCTCGTTCAGCACGATCCCCTCCCCCTTCACGTAGATGAGGGTGTTGGCCGTGCCCAGATCCACCGCAATATCGTTCACGGGGAGCAGCCGACCGGAGGCAAACCAGTTGGAAAACACAGAGGAATCCAGAGCCTGGGCATGGGGTTGTTCACGAGGACTCAGGGGGAAGGCAAGAGGTGTGGTGCCCTCCCCCCAAGGCGACGCCCGAAGCTACGTAGAGCCGCCCGACCAAGCAAGCGGGCTGGCGAGGAGTTCCGGGCCCTGCGGGCCGCTACACGACCTAAGCCCGCGAATTCCGCACCAGATCCAGCAAGCGCTCCATGGTGGCCCGGGCATCGCCGAAGAGGAGCACGGCTTTCGGATCGGAATAGAGGGGATTGGGAACCCCCGAATACCCCGGCTGGTCGTCCAGATTGCACACGATCACGTGCCGTGCCTGGTGAGCCATGAGGATCGGCATTCCGGAGATGGGGGTGCCCTCCTGGGTCAGGGCCGCCGGGTTCACCACGTCACAGGCCCCCACGACCAGGGCCACGTCGGTGGCAGGGAACTCGTGGTTGATCTCCTTGATGTCGAACAGCTCATCCGCGGGAACCTGAGCTTCCGCGAGAAGCACGTGCATGTGCCCCGGCATCCGACCCGCCAGGGGGTGGATGGCGTAGCGCAGCCGTTTTCCTGATGCCCGGAGAAATTCCGCCAATTCCACCACCGTGAATTGGGCCTGGGCCATGGCCATGCCAAATCCGGGGATCACCAGGATGCTCTCGGCCTCCCGGAGAAGATTCGCCGCCCGGCGGAAAGGATCGGCGTCCCCCCCTGGGGTGATGCCGGGGGCGGTCTCCGAAGGAGCGCCTGCAGCCCCCGGGATCGGGCCGCCCTCGCCCCCCAGCTCGCCCACACGGCCCAGGAGGGCCTCCACGGTTTCCGAAGCGTCGCCCAGGAGGAGGAGGGTCTTGGGGTCCTCATAGAGGGGGTTGGGGACGCCGGAGTAGCCGGGCTGATCGTCCAGATTGCAGACGATGACCCTGCGGGCCTGGTGGGCCATCAGGATGGGCATGCCGGAAATGGGAGTTCCCTCTTGGGTGAGGGCCGCCGGGTTCACCACGTCACAGGCCCCCACGACCAGGGCCACGTCGGCGTGGGGGAACTCGTGGTTGATCTCCTTGATGTCGAAGAGCTCCTCCGCCGGAACCTCGGCCTCGGCCAGGAGGACATGCATGTGACCGGGCATCCTTCCGGCCAAGGGGTGGATGGCATAACGCACCTCCTTTCCCCGCGATCGGAGGCGTTCGGCCAGCTCCACGACCTTGAACTGGGCCTGGGCCATGGCCATGCCGAAGCCGGGGATGACGATGACCTTCGTCGCTTCGGCCAGGGCCTTGGCCGCCTCGTCCAAGGGGTCGGCGGCCTCAGCATGGCTCTCTTTCTCAGGGGCAGGCCCGAGGGTGGGAAGGGTGGGGGAAGAACCGGCCACGCCCCCACCTTCTTTGCCGGCCCCCTCCTCCTCACCCCCCACCTCCACCCCTTTTTCTGGGGGCGCCGCCACCCCGGGGAACCAGCCGGAGGGGGGCGCCGCCCCATGGCCGGGCGGCACGGGCCGATGAGGCCCGGCCCCGCGGCCCACGGGTTTGATTCCCACGAACACGTTCCAGAGGCTGCGGTTCATGGCCTTCAGCATGACGTGGGTCAGAATCGAACCTGAGGCCGCCACGGTGGCGCCTCCGGCAATGAGCAGGCGGTTTCCGATGATGATGCCGCAAAAGGCCGCAGCCAAGCCCGCCGTGGCATTGAGGAAGGAAATGAGGACCGGCATATCGGCGCCACCGATCCTCATGGCGAACACGATTCCGAGAATGACCGACAACAGGACCAGAACCACCAGGAAAAGGGGAAGGGTTGCGAGATCGGCCCGCCAGGCCACTACGGAAAGGGCGGCGATGATCAGGGCATTGCCCAGAAGCACCCCGTTGTGGGCGGGAAGCACCATGGGAGTCTGGCGGAGAAGGGAAGCCAGCTTGCCGCTGGCCACCATGCTGCCGCTGAAGGTGGCGGCACCGATGACCAGGCCCAGGAACCCCGAAACCCGACCGGTGGTGGAGAGGGTCTCGGCATGGCGTGTAAGCTCCAGAAAAGAGACCAGGAAAGCCGCAACCCCCCCTGCTCCGTGCTGGAACGCCACCATAGCGGGGATCTGCACCATGGAAACCTTCATGGCCACCCAGACCCCCACGGCAGACCCCAGCAGGAGCGCTCCCACCACCAAGGCCGGGTCCAGGATGGGGTGCCGCACCAGGACCACCGCCAGGGCCAGGGTCATGGCCAGGGCGGCCAACAGGTTCCCTCCCCGGGCCCCCTTGGGGGTGCGGAACAGGCGAACCCCCGCAATGAGGATCAAGATGACGAGCAGGTCAATGAGCCAGGACATGCCGCTCCTCAAACCTTGAATGGTGGAATCCCCCCTCCGCCGTCGGCCGGCGGGACCACGAGAACCCCGCCGCCTTCAGCTTTTCCGCGACCTTTCCCGGAACATCCCCAACATCCGGTCGGTGATGGCGAACCCGCCCACCACGTTGAAGATGGCCATCACCACGGCCAGCGCCCCCACCGCCTTCTGGCCGGGGCTCATCTCCACCGAAAAGAGGAGCAAAGCCCCGAGGATGGTAATGGCGGAAATGGCGTTGGTCATGGACATGAGGGGGGTGTGGAGCTGAGGGGGAACCCGAGAAATCAGAAGGTAGCCGATACCGAAGGAACCCGCGAAGACCCCGAGGGCCAAAAGGAGGTCGCTCATAGGCTGAACGTTCCCGGAAGGCGACGGACACACCTACCCCCCGGCGCCCTTGCGCCTGCCTGCCGGGGGGAAGGAGTGCTGTCCGAAAGGGATGGAAGAGGCCTCAAAGCTCACCCATGGCCTTGAGGGTGCCGTGGTGGACGATCTTCCCCTGGTGGGTCACCATGGAATAACGCACGATATCGTCGTCCAGATCCGGCTTGTCGATGCCGTGCTTGAACAGGTTCTTCACGTATTCCTGCACGGCATGGGCATACATCCACGAGGAGTGCACGGGCACGCTTCCCGGTATGTTGGCCAGCCCTGAGATCATGACACTGTCGTGCCAGTATTCCTCCCCCGCCCGGGTCAAACTGCAGTTCCCACCCTGGTCGATGGAGATGTCCATGATCACCGAGCCGGGTTTCATGCTGGCCACCATGGATTCCGTAATGAGGACCGGCGCCATCTCTCCCGGCACCAGAGCGCTCAGGATGACCATGTCCATTTCCGGCAACACGGACTGGATCACCTCCCGCTCCTTCTGGAGCCACTCTTCCGGCAGGGCCTTGGCGTAACCACCCTCCCCGATGGCCACCTCCGGGGGCGCCTCGAACCCCACCACCTTGGCCCCCAAACTCTTGGCACCCTTCCGGGCATCTTCGCGGATGTCCAAAGCATACAGGTCGGCCCCCAGCCGTTTGGCCGTGGCCAGGGCCTGGAGCCCCACAACCCCCACGCCCACGGCAAACATCTTGGCCTGCTTGAGGACCCCTTGGGCTGTCCCCATCATGGGCACGAACACCGGCAGATGACAAGCAGCCAGGAGAACGGCCTTGTATCCCGACACCGTGCTCATGGCCGTGAGGCAGTCCATGGCCTGGGCGCGGGAGGTCCGCGGGATGCTGTCCATGGTGAGGGCCGTGATCTTCCGATCCCGAAGCCTCCGCACCATGTCGTGGTTGTACGGGGTGGCCGGATGGATAAAGGTGATGAGCATGCGGCCTTCGGGGATCATGTCCGCTTCATGCTTCCCCACCTTCGCGTTGAAATACGGCTGTTTCACCTTGAGGATAATGTCGGACCGGGCGAACAGCTCCTCCACGTCGTCCACCACGGTGGCTCCGGCCTTTCGGTACTCATCGTCCGACCGATAGGCTCCCTTGCCGGCCCCGGTCTCCACCAGGACCTGGAAGCCCATGCCGACATAAGTGGCCACGTTTTCCGGGAGAGCCGCCACCCGCCGCTCCCGCTCCAGAATCTCCTTCGGTACGCCGATGATCATGGTCCCATCCCCCACATGGTAGAGGGTCTCGTTCCGCCCGCCGCCTCCCGGAGGCCCCGGGGTTTTTCCGGGCCTCCCCCCGGCTTCCCCAACCGTCGGGCCGAGACAATCTAGGGCCCCCACCGAGGAATTCAACCAAGGACAAGAACGGGCACCGCAAGGGAAGGGAGAGCACGTCCCCGCCTCGTGCCGGCGGCCACCCCAGCCCCCTCCCCGCCGGCGGGTAGCATCACCCACGGCTCTCCCCCGACGCCCTGCCCCTGGCGGCGAGGGGGGCCGCCCGATGACGCCGGTGGGGGCCGGCGCGGCCGCCCCGCCGGTCCTTTGATTTCAGGCCCGACCGGTACTGCCGAACCCCCCACTCCCTCGGTCGGTCTCCGTCAAGCTCTCCGCCTCCCGCAAGGGGGGGACCACGAACCGTGCGAAGACCAGTTGGGCGATCCTGTCTCCCCTCCGGATGGTCACGGCCTCGGGGCCGGCGTTCTGCAGGAGGATCTTGAGTTCCCCTCGATAGTCGGGATCGATGGTCCCCGGGGCGTTCGGCAGGGTGATCCCATGGCGCAGGGCCAGCCCGGAGCGGGGGCGCACCTGGCACTCGAGACCGGGGGGCAATTCCAGGACCAGCCCCGTGGCCACGGCGCGGATCTCCCCCGGCCGCAGGACGAAATCCGGTTCGGCCGAGCGCACGTCGAAGCCGGCAGCCTGCGGGGTGGCACGGGAGGGGAGAGGAAGGTCGGGGTTGGTGGGGAGACGCCGGAACCTCACCGGCGGGGTCTCGGTCTCGAACTGCCGATCGTCCACGGTTTTCCTACCCTCCATGCCGGGGGCCGCCCCGGGAAGAGCCCCGGCGTCTTCTTCGGTCCTTGCCCCTTACCCGCCCTCCGCCGGGTGCCCGGGCCGGGGCCAGGGCAAGGGGCCCCCCCGAGGGAGAGGGGCGGTCGAGAGGCGGGACGTCATCCCCCCCGGGGGCCCAGGCGGAGGAGGAGCAGGCGGTCGGGTCGGTAAAACTCCCGGGCCACCTCCAGGACCTCCTCGCCGGTCACGGCGTCCAAGCGGTCCAACACCTCGTCCAGGGTCAGATACACCTCGTCGTACAAGGCGGTGGCCGCCAGGCGATACAGCCGGGCGGTGGTGGATTCTTGTGACAGGATCAGCTGCCCTTTGACCTGCTCCTTCGTCCGGGCCAGCTCCTCGGCCGGCAAGCCCTCCTCCACCACCTTCTCCAATTCCTCCCTCACCGCTCGGACGGCGGTCTCCGCGGTCGCCGGGGCAGTTCCCAGGTAGATCCCCCACACGCCTGCCAGCCGGTAGAAGGACTGGAACGTGAAGACGGCATAGGCCAGACCCATCTCTTCCCGCACCCGCTGGAAGAGACGGGAACTCATCCCCCCGCCCAGGGCCGCGGAGAGGAGGGCAAGGGGGTATCGCCGGGGGTCGGAATGGCCGGGAACAGCCCCGCCGAAAACCAGATGGGTCTGGGCCGTCTCCCTTTCCACCCAGACGTCCCCATGGCTTCCTTCCGGGAGGGGGAGAGGTGGCGGATCTTCTCCCCGGGGGAGATCGCCGAAGAGGGCTTCCACGCTCCGGACAAAGGGAGCATGGTCCACCCGCCCGGCTCCGGCCACCACCAGGCTCCCGTTCAGGTAGCGCGACGCGTGGAGCTTCCGGAGGGACTCCCGCTGGACGCCGGACACCGTTTCCCGGGTTCCCAGGATCGTGTGGGCGTACGGGTGGCCCCCCCAGAGTTCCCGGTTGTGGAGGTCGAAAACCAGGTCGTCGGGGGTATCCTCCACGGTGGAGATCTCTTCCAGGATAACCTTTCGTTCCAGGTCCAGGTCTTCATCCCGGAGGAGGGGATTCCGCACCAGGTCGGCCAGGACGTCCAGGGCCTGGGGGAGATGCTCGTCGAGGACGCGAGCCTGGAAGGAGGTGTGCTCCCGGGAAGTATAGGCGTCCAGGGCCCCTCCCAGGGACTCCAGGGCCAAGGCGATCTCCCGGGCGCTTCGTCTCGAGGTTCCCTTGAAGACCAGGTGCTCCAGCATGTGGCTGATGCCCATGAGGTGGGGATCCTCATAGGCCGAGCCCTGCCGTACCCACACGCCTACCGCCACCGACCGGACGCCGGGAAGCCATTCGGAGAGGACCCGCACCCCGTTGGAGAGCACGGTCTCGGCCACCTCGCCGCCCCGGACGGACCCGGCCGGGACCGGCTGGGCCCGCTCCCCCCCGGCCCCCGGAGGAACCGGGCTCGCCCTCCTCTTCCTCCCTCCGCTCACTTCCGGTCCCGCGGTTTGGCCTGGGCTTCCTCCGCCAAGGCGGCCCGGCGGGAAAGCTTGAGCCGACCCTTTTCGTCGATCCCCACCAGCTTGACCTTGGTGATATCGCCCTTTTTCAACACGTCTTCCGTTCGGGCCGTCCGGCCCTCCTGGAGCTCGGAGATGTGACAAAGACCCTCCACCCCGGGGAGGATCTCGATGAAAGCGCCGAAGGTGGTCACGTTCTTCACGGGGCCCTCGTAGATCCGCCCCACCTCCGGTTCCTGCACCAAGGCTTCGATCTTCTGCCGGGCCCGGAGCCCCGCCTCCGCCGACACCGCTGCGATCCGCACCAGTCCGGAATCGTCAATGTCGATGGTGGCCCCGGTCTCGTCCTGGATGGCCCGGATGGTTTTCCCCTTGGGTCCGATGATCTCTCCGATCCGGTTCGGGTTCACCTGGAGGGAAATGATCCGGGGGGCGTAGGCCGAAAGCTCCTCCCTGGGCTTGGAGATGGTCTGGTCCATAATGTCCAGGATCTGCAACCGGGCCTTGCGGGCCTTTTCCAAGGCTTCCCGGAGGATCTGGGGGGTGAGGCCGGCGATCTTGATGTCCATCTGGATGGCGGTCACCCCTTTCCGGGTTCCGGCCACTTTGAAGTCCATGTCCCCCAAGGCGTCTTCCAGGCCCAAGATGTCCGTGAGAATGGCGACCCGGTCCCCTTCCTTGATCAAGCCCATGGCCACCCCGGCGCAGGCCGCCCGGATGGGGACCCCTGCCGCCATGAGGGACAGGGAGGCCCCACACACGGAAGCCATGGAGGAGGACCCGTTGGATTCCAGGATGTCCGAAACCACCCGAATCGTGTAGGGGAACTCCTCGTAGGGGGGAAGCAACGGCTGGATGGCCCGCTCCGCCAGAGCCCCGTGGCCCACCTCCCGCCGGGAGACCCCCCGATAGGGCTTGGCTTCGCCGGTGGCGAAGGGGGGGAAGTTGTAATGCAGCATGAAGGACTTCGTGATCTCTTCCCGAGTGTCCACGGAGTCGATGCGCTGCTCGTCCCTTGCCGTCCCCAGGGTGGTCACCGCCAGGGATTGGGTCTGGCCCCGGGTGAAGAGGGCAGAGCCGTGGGTGCGGGGCAAGATCCCCACCTCGCAGGAAATGGGCCGGATGTCGTCCAATCCCCGGCCGTCGGCCCGCTCCCCTTTCGTGAGGATCCGCTCCCGCATCGTCTTCTTTTCGATCGCCCGGAGGATTTCCTGGATCTGGGCGTGGTGCTCGTTCAGTTGGTCCGCCATCTCTTCGGCCAGGGCGGCCAGCACTTCCTCGTGCACGGAAGCCAGGGCTTGGTTCCTTTCCTGCTTCTCCGCCAACTGCAGAGCCTCAGCCACCCGGCCCGCCGCCAGGGCCTCCACCTTGGCCCGGAGCTTTTCATCCGGCAGGATGGGAGTCCACG
>JAUQOX010000017.1 GCA_030550695.1 Gemmatimonadota bacterium
CGGCCTGGGCCGTCCTCCGGCGGATTTCCGAGGCGTTGCGATAGGCGAATTCCACCAGTTCCTCGACGAACCACTGGGAAATGCGGATACGCTCTTCGAAGGTGGCGTAGGCATACGCTTCGCCCAAGATCCCGAACCGGTTCCGCAAACCGATGTAGTTGGTGACGAAGCGGGGGCGGTGGTCGAAGGTGTACCAGCCCTGTTCCTGCCCCCCCCTGCCTCCCGACACGTCGCCGAAGTAGTACATGTCCCACCCGTGCTTCGCCTTCACCCGGGCGGTGATCTCCGGCAGCCACCGGCTTCGGAGGAGTTCGTCGATCTCCGGGGGGGTGTTAGGGCTCAAGGGCGGGGCATAGGTCAGATGGTAGGCATGGCGGGTGCCGTTGGTGGTATGCAGGTCCACCATGACGTGGGGATCGTAACGGTTGTAAAGGCGCACCAGGGATCGGGACTCTGGAGCATCCAGCTTGGTCTGGTCCCGATTCAGGTCCAGATCCTGGGCATTGGCCCGGGTGCCCATACCCCCCACCGGGCCGTTCTGCCGGGGGCGGTTCCGCAAGTTGACCCGTTCGTTTCCGTCGGGATTGTACAGGGGGGCGATCAGGAGCACCAAGGAATCCGCCCAGTGGGCGTGCCGACCTTCCGCCATCTCCCTGAGGAGGATGAGGAGAGCCTCCTTCCCCGCAATTTCCCCGGCGTGGATCCCCCCCTGCAGGTAGATGCGGGTCTTGCCCGAGGCCAATACGGCCTCCGGGGAAGGATCCCCCACCGCCCCCACCACCACCAGGGGAAGAGGCCGCCCCTCGAAGGAATAACCGAAGGTGGTCAGGTGGATCCCCGGGTGCCGGGCCGCCGCCTCCTGGACCAGGGCCATGACTTCCTGGTAGCGGGTCGTCTCCTGGAAGCCAGACCGCTCCGCCCGGGTCAGAAGAGGGTTCAAGCTCTGGCCCCCGGCCCGGGGGACGGCCAGAACGATCCCGGCTGCAGCCCAGAGGAAGCTCCAAGGGAGTCGGAAAGGTCGCGAAGTCTGTGGGAGCATGGCTTGAAGCAACGAGTCGGAAAGAGTTCTGGAGGTGGAAGGGCACCGCGGACATTCGGCAAAAAAGGCACGCCGCGGGGAACCCGGATGGGCCCGCAAAGTAGATCCGTCCCTGCCACGGGGGCAATGGGGACGCCGAGGAGCCGGCTGGAAGGGCAGGACCCGGGCGAACTCTGCCGCGCCTGCCGGGCCCCGCCGCCGGCCGCCCGCCGCCGACCCACGGGGCCCTGGGCTCGGCACGGCTCTTAGGGCCAACGCATGGCTCGGAGGAGGAGGCGGATGGAAGGTTCCGGCAGAGGAGCTCGGGCCACCAGCCACCCCCTCCCCCACCGCATCTCCACCTGGTTCCACCCCGGCGGAAGGGACACTTCCAGGGCGGCGGGGGGAAGGGAGAGCTTCCCCCCGCCTCCACCCTCCCACCCGTCCTCCGAGGGCCTCCCGGAGGATCCCAGGAGCATGCCGAAATAGCGAAGTTCGAGGGTGTCCTTGCCGGGGAGCAACTGGCGGATCCGAAGAACCCTCTCGTCGGGAAGCCAGTCCTCCCAGGCCACCGAGATCACCTCCAGGCCGGGCACCGCCAGCTCCCGTCCCCCCCCGGCGTGCCCGCGGAGAGAATCCCCAGCTCTTCCCGCTCCCCCTTCCCCCTCCCCTCGAGCCTCGGGGTGTCGGGCCGCCCGCCAGGCTTCCCCCCCCATCCACCCCGCCGCCACCGCCAGGAGCAGGACGAATCCCCGCAAGAGGACCACCGGCCTGACGGGGACCCGGACCCAGCGGACGAGCTTTCCCGGAAAGCCCGGGCTCGCGGACCCCGGCCCCACCCCCACCCCCTCTCCGGAACGGCCTGCCCGCCGGGCCCTCTTGATCTGCTCCAGTCGCCGGCTGCAGCGGAGACACACCGCCAGGTGGGCCCGGATGGCATGACCCTTCCCCAGAGGGAGACGGTGGAGGGCCCCCTCCAGGTAGGCCCGCAGTTCCGAATCCGGAATGTGTTCCCCCATCCGTCGAGCCCTGGACTCCCCGTGCGGTCCCGCATCCCCCCGGCCGGCCTGGCCGCTTTCCTACTCCTCCGTACCCCCGTACCCGGCGGAAGGAGCCCGGGGCCAGGGCAAGGCTTGAGCCGGCGGGCCGGACGGCCTCCCACCCCCGCGGAAAGCCTCCAGGGCCCGGCAACCTCAGCGCGACGGACGGCGGGGCCCCTCCAGGCCCAGGACGGCCACGGTGATGTTGTCCGGGGCCCCCCGCTGGAGCCCCTCTTCCACCATCCCCTCCACCGCCTTCTTCAGATGCGGCCCCCAGGCCCGCACCAGCCACCCCTGCAGCTCGGATTCTTCCAGCACCTTCACCAGCCCGTCGGAGCAGAGGAGAAAGCGGTCCCCAACCTCCACCGCGCCCTCCAAGACATCCACCTTCACCTTTTCCTCCACCCCCAGGACCCTATGGAGGACGTGGGACAAGGGGTGGTGGCGAGCCTCCTCCGGGTCCAGGATTCCCCGCAGCACCCACTCCTCCACCAGGGTGTGATCCCGGGTCAGCCGGAGGAGCTCCCCTCCCCGGAGCCGGTAGGCCCGGCAGTCCCCCACATGGGCCAGGTCGAACCGGCCCGCGGCCGTGTCCACCCGGAGAACCGTCAGGGTACTCCCCATCCCCCGGAGTTCCCGCCGCTCCTCGGCCACCCGCAAGATCTGCCCGTTGGCCTCCTCCACGGCCTCCCGCAGGGCCCTCCCTTCCAAGACGGCCCGCACCACCCCCTGCACTGCCACGGCGCTGGCCACATCCCCTCCCGGCGCCCCACCCATGCCGTCCGCCACCACCACCAGCCCCATGCTGGGAATGACCGCCAGGGCATCCTCGTTTCTCGGCCTCACCTTGCCCACCACGGAAAGCCCGAAGGCCTCCAGGCGGAAGGGCAACGGGCCTTCAACACCCCCCCGTCCTATCTGGGCCATACCCGCAACTCCGTTACTCCCGTGACCAGGGGAGGCGCGTGACGGAACACGACCCGGAGCCGGGAGGCGCGAAGGGGCTCCACCTCCAGGGTGTTGACCGCCCAAGCCGTGGGCCGGTGGGGCCAGGCCCGCGCCGGAGCCGCCGCCTCCCAACCGCTCTCCCCTTCGACCTCCAACCAAAACGTCTCCGGCGGACCCACACTCCGGCCGTCTCCGCAAAGGAAAACCTCCACCCGCGCCACCTGCCGCGGTTCGCCGAAGTCCAGCTCGATCCAATCCTCCCGGTGGGGAGAACCCCGGGGGACCCAGCGGTTCCGGCCATACCGGGTAAAAGAGAACTTCCCGTCCACCGCCAACCCCACCCCCTCCTCGGGCCCCGAGAACGACGCGGACACCTTGGGAAACGGGCGGTCCCCGGGGTTCCAGGCCCAATTTTCCGTCGGGATTCCAGGGGGAGCCAAGGGGAGCTCGCCCGGTCCCCAAGCCTCGAACTCGGTCAGCCCTGTAGCGCTGCCGGGGAAGGGGTAGAGGCTCACCCTCAGGCGGGACGTCCTCACCCGGGGGAATTCCACGGTGTTGGCCCGTCGCCCCTGGGGTCGGGCCGGGCTCCGCCGCTGCCCGGGGATCTCCCGCCAGCCGGTTTCCGTCCACATCTCCAACCGGTAGCGGCGGGGCGGCCGCACCGGGGTCCCCTCCCGGAGGGCCTCCAGGGGAAAGCCGGACGCCCCCTCTTCCCCCACCGCCTCCAACGGCGGCCCGTCCACATCGTCGAGGAAGTAGAGCTGGACCCGCTCCAGGAGGCGGTCCGTGCCGAAATCCACCTGGAACCAAGGGACCGAGTCCCCGTCCGACACCCACCGGTTCGGTGGGGAAGGATGGTACCACCGGTTGCCGTCCACGGCGTAGAAGGGCGGGGCAGTGGGGCGGCTCGAGGAGGCGGTGGCCAAGGGGAACGGGGTGCCGTCGTTGTTCACGGCGAAGTTGTGCAGACGAGGCCCGGAACGCCGAGGCGCCGCCGGGGGAAGAAGAACCCGTATCTCCTCCAGACCGGGGGCGCGGGAAACCTCCCGGCCGTCCAGCAGCACCACCAGCCCCGGCCCCCGCCCATACCGCCTTCCCTCCCGATCCCAGAACACCGCCAGGTCGTGTCCATGGTAGGAGACCCCCTCCAGGGCGAA
The DNA here is from genome assembly GCA_030550695.1 of Gemmatimonadota bacterium. Lineage (GTDB taxonomy): Bacteria > Gemmatimonadota > Gemmatimonadetes > Longimicrobiales > Gaopeijiaceae > JAUQOX01. The sequence continues at coordinate 4,164 of JAUQOX010000017.1, forward strand.
CCAGTCCCAATGCCGAGGCACCAGGGGACGGATCCGGAGGGTGTCGTCGGGCCGGGGCCGCAATCCCACGAGACCGGTGATGACCAGGTCCACGAAGGACGAATGGAAGTAATGTTCGGAATGGTAAAAGGTGTTGTGGCCCTCCCAGGATCCGGTGAACGGATCCGCCGCCTCCGCCACGTAAGGCCTTCCTTGCCAACGATGGCTCAGGGCATAGGTGCGCAAAAGGTCCGCATAGTCTTCCGGAGTGACCACCTCCTGCTCATAGTCGTTCAGCAGGTTCGCCATGGCCGCCAGGGTCTGGGAGGTGGCATAGGGCCAGGCATTGCCGCTCCACCAACAACACCGGGGCGACACAAAGAACTGGGGATCTCCCTGCTCCACCCCGGTGGGGCCGTAGGGGGCGCGGAAATAGGCGGGGTCCAGGAGGAACCGCCATGCGGATTCGTAGCCGGGGTCGGGCAACCCGAACTGCCAGGGGACGTATCCCAAGAGTTCCCGCCCGTGGGGGTTTGAAGCGAAAGGTCCCGTCTGGTAGGTGAGGCTCTTGGCCCGGATCCCCCCGGCCTCGTCCCTGGCGAACTGGTGGAAGAAGAACTCCCGGGACGGATCCCAAAGCTCTTCCTGCACCCGGCCCTTCAACTCTCGGGCCCGCCGAGCGTATTCCCGGGCCTTTTCGGCTTCGCCGAAGAGGGAGGCGGTCCGGGCCAAGGCCAAGAGGTCCGCATAGAGATAGCTGTTGAGGGTGGGTCGGTAGCCTTCTCCCCCTCCGAAGGCGTCGTCGGTCAGGCGAGAGTTGATGTTGTACTCCATCCCGTCCCAGGCCCCCACCCAGCGGTACATGCGATGCTCGGGATCCCACCGCTCCTCCGTCCAACCGGCCACCTGGGCCTCCATATGCGGATAGACTTTGCGCAGGAAAGCCGTGTCTCCCAGGACCAGGAAGGTGGCCCACATGGCATCTCCGTACCAGTTGGAATAACTCCGGGGTTGGGCGCCGGGAGTCTCGAACCAGTACCGGGCGAAGTCCTCCACGATGCGGGGGTCCTTGAGCCAGCGGAGCTCATAGGCCTGATGTCCCAGGGGGCAGGAAATGGCCCCGTAGGTGCCGGACCAGAAGGGACGGTCCAGGAACTCCGTCAGGGTATAGCCGGTGGCCGGGGAGCCGTAGGTGAGGTGTTTGGTGACGAGTTCCCACCGGTAGTAGTAGGTGGCGTCCACGTCCGGGTCGGGAGACTCGAAGAAGGGAATGTGCTTGCGGTACCAATCCCAGTCCCGGTTGTCCCACCAGGAAAACCGCTCCAGAACCTCCTGCCGGTCCAGCAAGGGCGGGGAGCCGCCCGGACGGCACCCCACCAGGAGGGCAGGGAGCCACAAGGCCGCAAGGGTGGTGCGGCGGAAGAGGGGGAGCTTTCGGGTGGACATCGTCCCCTCCAGGGGTTCGGCTGGAATTTTCCGGATTCTACGGGGTTTTCCTCCGGCCGGCCATCAAACGCCGGCAAGGGCGACACCACCCCGGCCGGAGGAAGCTCCCAGGCGCGGGGTCCGTTCCGGACCCCGGCAACCTCGGCACCGCCCTCGCCAACCCGGGGTCCGCCCAAAAGAGGCTGCCCCTCCCCGGCCCCCCCGCGGGAAGTTCCTCCGGGTGAAGGACCTCTCTGCCGGCCCAATCGCAAAGGCGCAGGCTTCCCCGGGTCCGAGATCCCGGGTCGGGCTTCGAGCCCCTCCACGGCCGCGCCCGGACCCTTACCTACCCCTCCACCAGAAAGCGGTACACGGTCCGGCTCCGGTATTCTTCCCCCGGGCGCAACCAGGTGGAGGGGAAGCCGGGCTGGTTCGGGGAATCGGGGAAATGTTGAGTCTCCAGACAGAAGCCGGCCCGGTGCCCGTACAACACCCCCCCCTTCCCCCGAATGGATCCGTCCAGGAAGTTCCCCGAATACAATTGTATCCCCGGCTCGCTGGTGTACACCTCCAGAATCCTACCGGACCCTGGCTCCACCACCCGGGCGGCGGGGGTCAAGCCCCTGAGCCATTCCGGTGCGCCCCGGGCCCACAGGGGCCGCCCTTCCTGGTCCAGGAACCGGCCTCGGGCCTGGGGGCCCTGTCCCAAGACGAAGTTGTGGTCGTAACCTCCGGCCAGGAGGAGTTGGGGGTGGGGGTCTCCGATCCGTTCCCCGATGGGCCGGGGACGCCGGAAGTCAAAGGGAGTGCCTTCCACCTCGACCAGCTCCCCGGTGGGAATCAGACCTTCCCGGACCGGCGTGTAGCGGTCAGCGTTCAAGGTCAAAAGGTGCCCCAGAACGTCCCCCGATCCGTGCCCTGCGAGGTTGAAGTAGGTGTGCTGGGTAAGGTTCACCGGGGTGGGGGCATCCGTGGTGGCCAGGTAATCCACCACCAAAGCGTTGTCCAGGGTCAGGGTGTAACGTACCCGCACGTCCAGGTTCCCCGGATACCCCTCCTCGCCGTCGGGGCTGCGGTAGGCGAAGGTCACGCCCACGCCCTCCGGGGTCCGGAAGGGCTCGGCCCTCCACACCACCTTGTCGAAGCCCCGGCGTCCCCCGTGGAGGTGGTTGACCCCGTCGTTGGCCTCCAAACGGTAGAGCTGGCCGTCCAAAAGGAACTGGGCCCCGGCGATACGATTCCCATAGCGACCGACGATGGCGCCGAAGTAGGGCGATGCCTCGAGGTAGCCCGCGAGGTCGTCGTGTCCCAGGACCACGTCGGCCAACTGCCCGTCCCGACCGGGGACCTTCCACGAAACGATGATGCCGCCGTAGGTGATCACCTTCAGCTCCATGCCGGCGGCGTTTCGTAAGAGGAAGGCGTCCACGGTCCGTCCGTCAGGAAGGGTGCCGAAGGGCAAGGTCTCCACCGTTCCCTCTTTCGGGGCCGGGGAAGAGGATTTCTCCCCGAGATCCCGGCAGGCACCTCCCCCCCAACAGAGGGCGCCCAGGACCACAAGGGGAGGAAGGACGGAGATTCTGCTCCTCATAGGGCGAGCCACTCCTCATGCCACATGGGGCAAGGGCCAGGGAGCCCCCCCCGGCCCCCCTGCCCTGAACCTACAGGCTGCGTTCCCGTCCGCCAGCGGGGCTCCTGCCACCTTGGGGTGGCGTGAGGACCGGCCTACCTTGGTTCCCTTCCGCCGGCGGGGGCCCTCCTCGTTGCCGGATCCTTGCCCCGTTCCCCGGAAGCCCGAGGCGAACCTCCTCGCCGGGGCTCGGCGGCCCCAACCCGGCGATCCGCCTCCTGGCCGACTCAGCCTCAAGGCGAAGGCCGATCTCCGGCCCGTCGGCGCCCCCACACGACCCCTCCCCCCAACACCACCCCCGAAACCACCAGGGGGAGGATCCGACGGTACTCTGGACCCAGAAGGCGTAGGGCCCATCCCGTCCCCTCCGGCCCCAGGAGGGCGTCCAGCCCCTCCCCCCCCCCCACGACCCCGGCCAGGGCCGTGCCCCCTCCCAACACCACCGCCGCGAAGGCGGCCCGGGCACCCAGCCCCAGCCCACCAGGGGCCAGGGCCACCAGGGTGGGCAGGACCACCCCCCCTACGAACACGGAGTACGCCAGCAGAAGGGAGGCGATGATCCCTTTCTGGAAGGCAGCCAACGCCCAGGCCGTCGCCCCCACGGCCAACACCAGCCGCCGGGTCCAGACATGGGCCCGCTCTCGGGGCCAGCGCGCCAAAGGGGCCAGCACGTTCAGGGACAGGATGCTGGAGGCTGACATGAGGGTGGTGTCCGCCGACGACATCAAGGCGGCCAGGAGGCCAACCACCAGGAGTCCCCTCAAGCCCGGCGGAGCCAGGTCCTTGAGGGCCAGCGGCAACGCCCCCTCCGGCGTCACCCCCGGCAGGAGCCCGTGGAGGAGCACGCCCAGAACGGCCAGGAGCAGGGCGACAGGAGCCACCAAAGCCGCCGCCACCAAAGCCGCCTTCCGCGCCGTCGGCCCATCCCGGGCGCAGAGCACCCGAGAGGCCATGTCCGGCCCCACCAGGTAGGGCAACCCCACCACCAGCGGATAGAACACCAGGAGCTGGTACCACCCGAATCCTCGGGAAACGGGAAAATCCCAAAGGTGGGACGGCACCCGACCGCCGGGGTCTTCCTGGGCCAGGAGAGCCCTGAGCACCAATCCGAACGAGACCAGCAGCGCGCCGGCGAAGAGAGCCAGCTGCCAGGCGTCGGTCCGCAGGACCGAAATCTGCCCCCCCCAAAGGGTGTACAGGATGAATACGGCGGACACGGCCAGAAGGGCCACCCCGAAGGGCCAGGCAAGGGTGCCTTCCAACAGACGGGCTGCAGCCACCATCTGGGCCGCCACCACACCGCACCATGCCACGCCGATGCACACCGCCCCCGCCAGGGCCACCTCCCTCCCGAACGCCCCCGCCAGGATATCGGGCAGGGTGTAGACCCCCCGGTCCCGGATTCTTGCCGCCAGGAAGAGGCCGAAGGGGACCAAGGCCACGGCCCCCGTCAGACTCCACCAGGCCCCGACCAGCCCTTGGGAATATCCCAGTCCAATGAGGCCCAAGGTGGAGGAGGCTCCGAAGATGGTGGCCACCAGCGAAGCCGCCACCGCCCCCCAACTGGAGCGCCGTTCCGCCACCCAGTAGGCTTCCGGCGAATCCCGACGGGAGCGCCACCCCACCGCCAACATCAGGGCCACATAGGCCCCTACCACGGCCAGGTCCAGCATCGCGGCCCACCCTGACGAAACACCCAAGCGAGGAGGGGCCGGTGTCCCTGCGGCCCCGGGGCGGCCCTCATCATGGATGGCGGGGGGCCGGGACGGAAGGGGGCTCCGGTCCAAGCCCGGGGGCCAGCCTACCCGGCACCAATCTTGCTCACCCCAAGACGGTGGGTTACCCTATCTTCCCGCTGTCTCCCGCGAGGGGATGAGGTTGCTTGGGTCAAGCGGCGGGTAGGCCCTCACGGAAGCTGGAGGAAGTCTGACCGTCTGGACCGACAGCCCGGCATTCGCCGCCACCCTTCAGCCCGGCGAGCCGGTGAATTCCTACCGGGTTCGGGAACGGCCCTCGGGGATCACGGGGCCGATTCTCGAGGCGTTTCTGGGAGGAGGACCCTATTTCCAAGGGCCTCCGTCCCCCCCTCCCTGGGACTTGCTGATCCTGGCGGAGGAGGCCCCCCGTTCCAATTACGACGTGTTCCTGGAACTCGCCCGCAACCGCGCCCCCCTTCCCCCCTTCACCGCGGCCTTGGCCGGCTCCGGTTCGGGTTTTCACGGCTCCAGGGGTCGGCCCTGGGCCGCCCTCCCCGGAAACCTCCATCTATCAGTCTCGTTGGCGCCGGAGCAGACCGTGGACCGCTTCGAGGTGGCCTTCACGGTGCTGGCGGCCCTGTCCGTGGTGGATGCCCTGGACGCCATACCCGGCCTGGCCGGTCGGGCCGGGCTCAAGTGGGTGAACGACGTCGTGGCGGAAGGAGCCAAGGTGGCAGGGGTCCTGGCCTACACCCAGACCCAGGACCGAAGGGTGAGCCGTGCCGTCCTGGGCGTGGGAGTCAATGTCCTCGCCACCCCTGCCCTCCCCCCCACCCCCTTCGTGCCCCGGGCCACCTCCGTGGCCGAGCTTCTCGGAGGGCCCCGCCCAGGTCTCCTGGCAACGGTTTTCCAGGGGGTTCTGGAGGCCTTGGCCCGCAATTACCGCATCCTCCTGGAAAGGGGCAGCGGGGCCCTGGTGGATCGGTACCGGGTCCGTTCCGTGGTCCTGGGCCAGCAGGTGACGGTATGCTCCGAGGATTCCGACGGGACTGCCGAGGTATGGGCTTCCGGGAGGCTGGTGGCCCTGGGGGACGGCCTGGAGCTGTACCTGGAAGGTCACGACACCCCCTTCACCCGCGGGCGACTTCTCCTGGGCCCGCCCCCCGAGCCATCGTCGTTCGGGGAGTCCGGCGGCGCCCCTCGCGGAGTTTCCGACCCCCTCGGTCGGTTCCCTTCCGCCAGCACCCGAGGGGCATCTCCCTTGCCGGAAGGGCTGACGGACCCCGGCGCCCACACCCTCTCCCCACCCCCTTTACCTCCGTCATGCCGGAGAACGCCATGATCCAGCCCAATCTCCTGGTCATCTGCGTTTCGGCCTTCTTGGCCGTCTTCGCCATCTTGGGCCTCCTGGCCTTGGTCATGGGAGGCCTTCTCCGGATCTTCCCCTTCGTCCCTCCTGCCCCTCCCGAGGCTGAGGGCGGGGGAATGGATCCGGCCGTGCTGGCTGCCGTGACCGCCGCAGCCACCTTTGTCTTTCCCGGGACCCGAGTCACCCAAGTCGAGGAGCAGCCATGATCTTCGCCCAAAAGCCCAAAAAGATCCGGGTGATGTTCACCCCCTTCCGTGACGGGCTCCAGAGTGTGTTCGGCGGCAAGGTCCGCCTCCAGGATATCCTCCCGGCCATGGAACTGAGTGCCCAGGCCGGGATCCGCCACTTCGAGTTCGGGGGCGGAGCCCGCTTCCAGGCCCCTCTCTTCTACCTGGGAGAAAATCCCTTCGAGTGCATGCGGAGAATGCGTGAGGTGGTGGGACCCGAGGCCGACCTCCAGATCCTCACTCGGTCCGTCTCGGGGGTCACCCTCACCAATCAGTCTCCCGAGGCCTTGGAGCTCCAAGGCAAACTCATGAAGGCTGCCGGTACCACCTGGGACCGGAACTTCGACTATATGAACGACGTCCGGAACCTCCTCAACACCGGCAAGCCCATCGTGGATGCGGGTATGCACCATCAGGTGGCCATCGCCCTCATGGGGCTTCCCTTCCACTCGGACACGGTTCATACCCCCGAGTTCTACGTGAACATCGGAAAACAGGTCCTGGCTTTCCACGAGAAAGGCGAATGCCGCGTGGACTCCATCTGCCTCAAGGACGCCAGCGGCACCACCGACCCCATGACCATCTACAAGACGGCGGTGGAACTCAAGAAGATCATGCCGCCGGAAATGCCCCTGTGGATGCATACCCACGATACGGCTTCTACAGCGGTGGCCTGCTACATGGCGGCCATCCACGGCGGGTGCGACGGCGTGGACCTCTCCATCCGTCCCATGGCCAGCGGCACCGTGCAGCCCGACGGCCGTTCCCTGGCCCACGCCCTCAAGGGGACCGGCTACGAGCTGGACATGGACATCTCCAAGTTCCAGGAGATCGAGGCTCTGCTGGAGGAGGGTCTGAAAGACTACGACTTCGACCCCACCACCACCAGCGCCGACGCGCGAGTCCTGGGGTTCCCCATGCCCGGCGGCGCCATCGGTCCCAACGTCCACATGATGAAGAAGGCCGGGATCCTGGACAAATACTCCCAGGTGCTGGCCGAATTCCCCGTGGTGGTGGAAGCCGGGGGGGCGTGGACCAGCGTGACCCCGGGGAGCCAGCAGTACTGGCTCCAAGCCTTCAACAACGTCCTCTACGGCCGGTGGGAAAAGATCGACGCCGGGTACGGGAGAGCCGTGCTGGGCTATTTCGGGAAAACCCCCCTGCCGCCGGATCCTGTTGTGGTGAAGAAGGCCTCCGAGCAGTTGGGCCTCGAGCCCTTTGACGGAGATCCCCTGGAAGCCGCCCCCAAGACCATCGAGCCGGCCCGCAAACTCCTGGAGCAACACAACCTTCCGGTGACCGACGAGAACATCTTCCTGGTCCTTGCCTGTATGGTCCCCGGGAAGAAGGACGAGACCAACGAGGGTCTGCGCTTCCTGTTGGGCAAGGCCAAGATCGACATCCCCCTGAAGAAAAAGGAAGCTCCGGCACCGGCAGTGGCCGCGGCTCCGGCCGCCCCTGCGGCGACACCGGCACCGGCCTTGGCGGGCCCCATCACCACGCGGATCAGCGTACAGGAAGGAAGCGTCACCCGCACCTTCTCCGTGACGGTGGAGCCCGTGACGGGGGGTGGTACGGCCTCGGCCCCTTCGGCCCCCCAGGCCGCGCCCACCGCTCCGGCGGCGCCTCCGGCCGGCAAGCAAGTCTTCAGCACCTTTGCCGGAAGCGTCGAAGTGGTGGACATCCTGAAGAAGGTTGGCGATACCGTCAAAGAGGGTGATGTGATCGCCGCGGTGGAGGCCATGAAGGCCAAGCACGACATCCGGACCCCCTACGGGGGAACCGTGACGGCCGTTCATGTCAAAATCGGCGACGAGATCGATTCCTCGCGCCCCATCATGACCATCGCCTGAGGCCGCCGGACCATGGAGATCGCCTTCGAGTTGTTGCGACAATCAGGTCTCGCCAATCTGGGGATCGGCAATCTGGTGATGTTCCTCATTGCCGGAACCCTCATCTATCTGGCGGTGACCAAGGGCTATGAGCCCCTCCTGCTGATCCCCATCGGCTTCGGGGCCATCTTGGCCAATCTTCCTTTGGCCGAAATGGGCTCTTACGGTCAGGGGATCATGCGGGTGATCTACGACTCAGGGATCAAGACCCAACTGTTGCCTCCTCTGATCTTCCTGGGGGTGGGAGTCCTCACGGACTTCCGCCCCCTCCTGGGGAGGCCCATCACCTTCCTCCTGGGCGCTGCGGCTCAGCTGGGAATCATGGCGGCGGCGCTCGGTGCGTATTATCTGTTTAAGTTCTCTCCCGGTGAGGCCGCTTCTATCGGCATCATCGGAGGCGCCGACGGGCCCACCACCATCTTCCTGACGGTGAAGCTGGCGCCCCATCTGCTGGGGGCGGTGGCAGTAGCGGCCTACAGCTACATGTCCCTGGTGCCCATCATCCAGCCGCCCATCCTTCGCCTCCTCACCACCAAGAAGGAGCGGGCCATCGACATGCCCCAGGCCCGGCCCGTCTCGCAAACCGCGGCCATCCTGTTTCCCGTGGTAACAGGGATCCTGGGGTCGCTGGCGGTACCCTCCGCCGCACCCCTCCTGGGCATGCTCATGTTCGGAAACCTTCTGAGGGAATCGGGGGTGACGGAGCGGCTCAAGAAAACGGCCGGGGGCCCCATGATCGACATCGTCACCATCCTCCTGGGTCTGTCGGTGGGTGCCACCATGGGGGCCGAGAACTTCCTCACCCTCCAGACCATCCAGATCCTGATCATGGGGGCGGTGGCCTTTTCCTTCAGCACCGCCGGCGGGATCCTGTTCGGGAAGGTGTTGAACCTGTTCCTGCCCGAAGGCAAGAAGATCAACCCCTGCATCGGGGCGGCGGGGGTGAGCGCCGTTCCCATGAGTGCCCGGGTGGTTCAAGCTTTCGTGTCCAAGGAAACCCAAGGAAGGGTGAACCCCCTCATGCCCGCCATGGGTCCCAACGTCGCCGGCGTCATCGGCTCGGCGGTGGCGGCCGGGGTGTTTCTGACGATGTTGAGCTAAAGAAAGATTTGAAAGATTTGGGGGACAGGGTCCCCTTTCGGGCCCTGTCCCCACCTCTCCAGGAGCCTTCCGTCGTTCAGCGGACCCGTCCCCGCATTCCCTCCACGCTCTCCATCTTCCAGAGTTCCAGGAGCATCCGGTTCACCTCCCGCTGCACGAGGCGGTCGACGTCGTTCTGCACCTGGGAAGGGGAGAGGGCGTGGGAAGGAGAACGGTGGGAGAGGAAGCCGAAGCCGGCCCCCAAGGCGGCGGCCAAGGCGGCCATGACGGCCACCACCCACACCCGTCGCATCCCCCGCCGTCGGCGCGCCGTGCGGGTCCAAGTCCTGGCCGCGGCCCTCTGGAGGTCGTCCATGGACCGGACCGGGCGGGTCGCCCGCGGGGTCGCTGATCCTCCCGGTCCCGAGGGTCCCCCGGGGAAGACCCCCCGTACCCTTCTGTCGGCCGGCCCCCCCTCCGGCGGCGGCTGGGTCATGAACCCCTCCTCCGGCCCCCCGCAGCCCCCAGGCTCACAAAAGCTCGCGGCGGGCCCTGTTGTAGCTGGCCAGAAGTTCCCGCACCGCAAGCGCGTCTTGCACCACGCTCCGCAAGACCCGCATTTCCAGGGGCTTGACCAGGTAGGTCCGGGCCCCCGCCTCCATACACCGCAGGGCAAGCTCCAGTTCGTCGTGGCCGGTGATCATGACCACAGCCAACTCCGGGTCCCGCCTCAACGCCCAGGAAAGGAACTCCACCCCGTTCATCCGGGGCAGGTCGATGTCCAAGAGGAGGAGGTGGAAGGGCTCGCTGGAAAGCCAGGCATCGGCTTCCTCCGCGGAAGACGCGGCCCGGGCTTCGTGACCCATGGCTCCCAAGGCCTTGATCAAAGCCCTCTGCACCTCCGGGTCGTCGTCCACCACCAAGACACGGGCTTTGAGCGGTCCTAGAGCCCTGAGATCGGCCCAGCCGATTCGTCCTCCCCCGGCAAGCCTGTCGTCCGTCACGCCTATTCTCCCCGTTCTCCGTAGCCCTGCGGCACCGTCAACCGCCACCCCGGCGGGATCGGGCCGTACCGAAGCCTGCCTGGCGGGGGGCTTTCCCCCTTCGAGGCCGGTCTGTATCCCTCGCCCGCCGGCCTACAAACATAGGCTGCTCCCGAAGGATGACCAGGACCCCCGGAGCCCCCGTCACCCCGCTTGTTTCTGAAAGCTTGCTCCCGGCAGGAGAATGAGGAAGATTCCAGCGGAAGGGTGAGCTTCGTGTGGGGAGCAGCCTTTTCCGTCCTTCGGCCTGGCGGCCTGCTTTCGTCTCCCGGGAGAGTCCGGCCATGTGTACCCCCCGCGCATCTCGCCCCCTGCGTGCGCTCTGTTTTTTCCTGGGTCTCCTCCTCCTTCCGGCCGGTTGCGCCGACGCTCCCTCCGCCCCTTCCGGCGAGGGGCCTTTTCAGATTCGTCTGTTGTCCACGGTTTCGCTCTCCGGTCCCCCGGGAGCCTCCGCCGGGGCCCTGGACCAGGCCTTCGACATGGTGGACCGGTTCCGCCTGGTGGTCCGTAGGGTTGCCGACGGACAAGTGGTGGCGGACGTGGTCATCGCCGTCACTCCCGGTCAGGACAGCTACACCCTTTCGGCCACCGTACCGGTGAACACCCAGGGTGAGCTCTTCGAGGTGACGGTGACGGCCTTGGCGGGAGACCTGGTCCTCTTCGAGTCGCCGCCGGTGCGGCTGGCCGCCCGTCTGCCGGGGACACCCGGTGGCAACGAACCCCAGCAGGTGAACCTGACCTTGAACTATGCGGGGCCGGGGGCCACGGCGGCGTCGGTAGCGGTGAATCCCGGGGTGGTGGTGTTGGGGGTGGGGGGGACGATCATCCCCTCGGTGCAGATCCTGGACCAGAACGGTGCCCCGACCCCCCATGTGCCCCTGGCCTGGGCATCTGCCCTGCCCGCCGTGGTGTCGGTGACGGCGTCGGGGGTGATAACGGGGGTAGGGGAAGGGGTGGCCTCCGTGAGTGTGACCACCCCCACCGGCCTTTCGGGCTCGGTTTGGGTCTATGTCCTCAGCGGGGAGATCGCCTTCGTCCGGAACGGACACGTGTTCGTGGGGCCGGTGGCGGGAACCAACCCCACGGATCTCACCCCCTCGGCCTCCGGGGCCCAGACACCCGCTTGGGACGCCGGGGGGCAGCGGTTGTTCTATGTGGAAGGGGCGGCGGTGCACCTGGTGGGGCGGGGAGCTCTCGGCTTGGAGGGGGCCTGGCCCAGCCTCTCCCCCGACGGTCTGATCTTGGCCGTGGAGCGGGGAGGCCGGATCTTCTTCGCCAACGACGACGGCACGTTCCCCACCCCGGGTCCCACGGGGAGCACACCGGTTTGGGCCCCCGACGGTGAGGACCTCTACGTCGGGGGCGGATCGGTGGAACGCATTGCCGCCGACGGGTCCCGTCGAACCACCGTGGCTGCCGGCACCGGAGACCAGCTCCCGGCCGTCTCCGCCTCGGGTCGGCTGGCTTTTGTGGGCGCCGGCGGAACTCTGTTCGTCTCCGACGGCTCCGGGGCCGGCCGGACCCCCCTCCTCCCGGACGGGCCCCCCGTGGCTTCCCGCCCCACCTGGAGTCCCTCGGGGGGATTCCTCGTCTTCACGGGGAACGATGGGCGCCTCTACGTGGTGGCGGCGGACGGCTCGGCCCCGGCGGCCCCCCTTCCCCTCGGGTCGGGGCAAGATCCGGCCTGGCGGGGCGGCGGTGCCCAAACCTCCCCCCGGGCCCTCTCCCTCCAAGGGATCGAGCCCGTCCGTCCGGCCCCGGGCCAGGAGGCCGAGATCCTGGGCAGCGGCTTCGATCTCCTGATCCCCAGAAACAACCGGGTCCATTTTCCTGGGGCCGAGGGGCCGGTGGAGGCCGAAGTGCTGCGGGTGGCCGCCGACCGGCTGCGGGTGCGCGTGCCCTCCCGCGTCCGCCCGGGCACCCTTCGGGTGACGAACCGGTCGGGCCAGGCCACCCTCCCCTTCGAACCCGGGGCCGGGAGTCTCAAGGTCACGGCCCGGACCACCGAAGGTGACCCCTTGCCGGGGGTGGCCTTGGAGCTTCGCAGGGGCACCCAGCTAATCGCCCAGGGAAGCACGGACAACGAGGGGGCTGCCGCCTTCGAGGGCCTCGCCCCCGAGGACCACACCCTGGCGGTTTCCCAACCCCAGGGTTTCCAACTGCAGGGAGCAGCCCTTCGCACCGTGCGGCCCGTCGTCGGGGAATCCATCACCGAAGAGCTGCTCTTCAAGCCGCAGGTCGCCCGCATCCTCATCGAGCCCGAGGAGATCGTGGTGGAAGTGGGCAGGCGGGTCGCCGTAACGGCGCGCCCCCTGGACATCCGGGGCCGGCCCATCACCCGCTTCCATACCGTCGCCTGGCGTTCAGGGTCGGCCCGTCTGTTGGCGGAGGGGGATCAGCTCCTGGGCACCGTGACCGGCGTCTATCCTTCCACCAACGAGAGCGACGCAGAGGTCCGCCTGGGGCTGGACAACGTGTTCTACGGCTTCTCCGCCACGGTCACCTCCTTCATCGAAGGAACGGTCTCGTACCAGGGCACCGCCAGCGGGCCCGAGACGGTCCCCACCCCCCTCCCCTCCCCGCCAACCCTCAGCGACACGGTAGGCGGGGCACCCGCCCCGGACGTGACCGTGGAACTTTGGGCGGGCGAAACCCTCCTGGCTTCCATAAAGACTGACGCCTCCGGGGCCTACCGGTTCGACGGCCTCCTGGCCGGAAGCTACACGGTGAAAGTGCCTCCCCACGGGGACTACAAGGCCATCCCCGCCAGCCACACCCTGGAGCTGGGGGCCAACCTGCCCTCCGGACAAGCCGATTTCGTCCTCTCCCTTGGCTCCGTGGCGTCGGTGGAGGTCGCCCCCGACAGCGTGGTCCTCCGCTCCATCGGGGAGGAGAGGCTCCTTACCGCCACCGCCCGCACCGCGGGGGGTGAGGTGTTGACCGGGCGGCCTACGGTATGGATCTCCACCCATCCGGGGGTGGCGACAGTAAGCACCACCGGCCTGGTGACGGCCGTGGCCAACGGCACCGCCAAGGTCATCGCCACCGTGGACGGCGTGGCCGACACCGCCGTAGTCGTGGTGCAACAGGAGGCCCAAACCGTGGTGATTCTGGCCCCGGCCGGCGGGCTCGTTCTGGTCCAGGGGGATTCGGCCGCCGTCGTGCAGGCCCAAGCCCTCGACGCCAACGGTCATCCCATCGCCGACCCCCAGGTGGTCTGGTCCAGCTCGGACTCCACGGTGGCTGTGGCCCAGGGATGGGTCTGGGCCTCCATGCCATTCCAGGCCTCGGTGATCCCCAACGGGGCGGGAACGGCCGCCATCCAGGCCCAGGTGGATGGAGCCGCGGCCAATCTCCCCGTGAGGGTGCTGGGGCATTGTTCCGGGCCGGTGACCATCGCCACGTCGGGCGACCTCGAGGCCTTCTCCTCCTCGGGGTGCGGTCGGATTTTGGGGGACCTCATCGTGGAGGAGACCGGCCTCACCGACCTGACCGGCTTGGAGTATCTCATTCGGGTGGACGGCTCCGTTTTCATCCGGAACAACCCATCCCTTCAGCATATCGGCGCCCTGGAGCGGTTGCGCTCCGTGGATGGTGACTTCTTTCTCATCGGCAACCCCCTTCTTTCCGATCCCCCCTCCCTCGCAGGGGCCCCCGCCGGATCCGTCTCCCCGAACTCCCGGCACCCCTCGGGCGCTTTCCAGCCCCCCGCCCTGACCGGGGAGCCCACGACACCGGGCCCCTCCCTTCGTTGGGTAGGGGGCGATCTGGTCATCCGACACAACCCGCGGATCTACCACCTGAACTGGCTCCCGAGGCTCGAGGAAGTGGGTGGAGCTCTGGACATCGGAAACATGGAGGGTCTGGCCAACGCCGAGGGACTCAGGGCTCTGGTGAGGGTAGGGGGATTGCTGCTGGACGAGAACCCCGCGCTTCGGAGCTTGGGGGGATTCCCCGTCCTGCAAGAGGTGGGAGAGATCGGCGTGTGGATCGATGACGGGGCCGTGGAGCTGGGGTTTCCGGCCCTTGAAACCGTGATGGGATCTCTCGTGGTGCGAGGGTATTCTTACGACACCGCGTCGGTGCTGCAGGAGCTGGCCTTCCCCAGCCTCCGGTCCATCGGGGAGGATCTGGAGGTCTATGACAACTTGAGCCTCGAGTCCCTGCTCCTGCCCGATCTCGAGGAGATCGGTTTCGGGGAAGGGGTGGTGGTGGAGGGTCCTCCGGGTTTGTCAGGGGCCCCGGCGTTCTTGGCCGGCAAGTCCCCCCGAGGGCTTTCGGGCGTGGAGGAGATCCTGGAGGCCCACCGGGAGCATCGGGCCGAGCGGGCACGGGAAAAAGAAGAACGGGCCCAAGCTCGTCTGGAGCGGCGCAGGGAGCTTCTCCAAAGTTCCGAGGCCCTGGCGGCATCCACGACTCCCGGGCAGGAGCCGGCTTCGCCAGCTCCAACGACGTCTTCCCCCTTCGGGAACGGCGAAGCGTTCTACGCCGGCAGCTTCTACCTTTCCGGAAACCTGATGCTGACCTCCCTCTCCCTTCCCAACCTCCGCGCCATCGCCGGCGGGTTGGAAATCGGCTGGGGGAACGACGCTCTCGAGGCCTTCGAAGCCGACAACCTGGAGGAGATCGGCCAGTACATGGAATTGTACGCCACACCCCTGTGGGGCCTCTCCTTACCCAAGCTGCGCTGGGTCGGCTGGGACATTTGGATTTCCGAAAACGACGACCTGGAGTTCTTCTCCTTCCCGGCGCTGGAGGCGATCGCATCCGGAGGCCTCTACGTCGAGTCGAACGCCTCCCTCGTTACCTGGTCTCTCCCCGTGCTGGAACAAGCCGAGTACCTCGACATCACCGAGAACCCCGCCCTCACCCAGATCCCACCCATGCCGTCCTTGGCCACGGCGGTGGACATCGCCATCTGGGACAACCCCTCGCTGGCCAGCCTTGCCGGATTCTCCTCCTTGAGAGGAGCCTACCGGCTCGTGCTGGAGACGAACGCCCTGCCGAACCTGAACGGATTGGAGAACCTGGAGTGGGTCACCGACCTATTGAAGATCCAGAACGAAGGTTATCTGGTGAACGCCCATCTGCCCGCCCTGAGAACGGTGCGGTACCTTTACGTGCACTACAATCCGCTTCTCACGACTTTCTCGGCCCCGAACCTCGAGGTGGTGACAGGACCACCCGCGGGCGGCCCGGGCTACCTGGCCATCGAAAACAATGCCCAGTTGACCAGCTTTTCGTTCCCCTCCCTCCACACCATCGTGGGGGATCTTTTCATCGTCGCCAACCCCCTCCTCCCCCACCTGGACGGTTTCGACCCCGACGTGCTCGAAGGCGACCTGGTGAACCTCTTCATCGCCCACAACGCCTCCCTCAACAGCCTCGCCGGCCTCTACGGGTTGGGGAGCCACGACATGAACGACGTGGTCATCCACGGCAACCTCACCATCACCTACAACCCCTCGTTGGGGGACGACAAGGCGTGGGCCTTCGTGGATCACCTGAACAAGCGGGCTCCCCCCTTGGAATCGGGAGGCGTGGCCGGGATGATCATCATCCACGGGAACGGGGGAATTGAAGAAGGTCCCGCGCCGGCCAAAGACCAAGAGCCGGGGGAAGGGTAACCGCCCACCGGGGGGGTGAGGCGACCCCTGGGCCGACCCGCCCCGGCGCGGGCCCATAGCCGCCCACCGGGGAGGTGAGGCGGGCCGGCGGGGGAATCTCTCCCCGCCGGCTTCTTTTTCGCCATCAGAGGGGATACAGCCCGTCGTCGTAGGTGGGAGGACCGCCCAGGCCTCCCTCCTCCCCTTCGCCCCCGCCAAAGACGTCCCCCATGTCCTCCTCCACCTTCTCGGGGTCCTCACCGGCTTCCAGTCGCCGGAGGGCCTCCTCCATCTCGCCCTCCACCGGCTCCCCTGTGATCTCGGCCATGCGGCGCATGAAGCGCCCCAACTGCCGGGGGTCGTTCTCGTCGAGGCTCTCCGCCTCGGACATGAGTCGAAACAGTTCCCGCTCGATCCGCGGATCGTCCAGCGGGTCCGGTGCCCCCCGCCCCCGCCCCCCCCCGGGGGGCCGGGGGCCCCCCCCCCGCCCCCGCGCTCCCCCCCCCCGCCCCCCCCCGGCCCGAACCGCTGCGGGCTCACCCCCTCACCCCCGCCATTCCCTACACGTCGGCATTGTTCAGCGCCGGAGCGCTGGCCGCCCTCGCCCCCCACCTGCCCCCCCC
>JAUQOX010000205.1 GCA_030550695.1 Gemmatimonadota bacterium
GACCGCAACCCCTTCCATATCCAGGATGGTGGCGATGTCGTGGGGGTGGGCATCGTCCAACAGGAAGGAGACCACCCCGGAGCGTTGGCGCAGGTCCCGGGGACCGAACAAGGTGATCCCCGGAATGCTCGAGAGGCGTGCCAGGGCGTACTCCAGAAGAGCCATCTCATGGGCTCGGATGGCCTCGTAGCCCACCGACTCCATGAAGTCCGCCGCGGCCCCCGCTCCCACCGCCCCGGCTATGTTGGGGGTACCCGCCTCGAACTTGTGGGGGACGTCGGCCCAGGTGCTCTCCTCCCGGTTCACCACCCGGATCATTTCCCCGCCTCCCTGGTAGGGGCTCATGGATTCCAGATGTTCCCGTCGAGCCCAAAGGACCCCGATCCCCGTCGGACCCAGCGCCTTGTGGATGGAGAAGGCATAAAAGTCCACCCCCAAGGCCTGGACATCCACCTTGAGGTGGGGTACGGCCTGGGCCCCGTCCACGAGGACCAAGACACCCCGGCTCCGGGCCAGAGCCGCCATCTCCGCCACGGGGTTGACGGTCCCCAGGGCATTGGACACGTGGGTGAAGGCGAAGAGGCGGGTACGGGGAGTGAGGAGGGATTCCAGGTCCTCCAGGCGCAGTCTCCCCTCCCCGTCCATCTCCAGGTACCTCAGCCGGGCCCCGGTACGCCGAGCCAGCAACTGCCAGGGGACGATGTTGGAGTGGTGCTCCATGGTGGTGAGGAGGATCTCGTCCCCCTCCCGTACCCGGTCCAACCCCCAACTCGAGGCCACCAGGTTGATCCCCTCGGTGGTGCCCCTCGTCCAGACGACTTCGGCCGGTTCCCGGGCTCCGATCCACCGCGCCACCTTGGCCCGGGCCTCTTCGTAGGCCAGGGTGGCCCGGCGGCTCAGCTCATGGATTCCCCGGTGGACGTTGGCATTGTCTTCGCGGTAGTACCGATCCACCGCCTCTAGGACCTCCCGGGGCTTCTGGGAGGTTGCCGCATTGTCCAGGTAGACCAACGGTTTGCCGTTCACCGTCTGATGCAGCGCCGGGAACTGAGCCCGCACCTTCAGAAGGTCCAGGGGACTCGCCGCGGCGGTGGGTGAGCTCACGAAATCCCTCCCTTTCTCGGCCAGCTCGGCCAGGGATGGGCCTCGTTCCCCTTCTCTTCCCCCGAAGCCCGGAATCGAGGCCCCGCCTCCTCAGGTCCCCTGAATGTAGATGCCGTCGTCGCGAATCTCCACGGCAAAGGTGCGGATCGGCCGCACTGCCGGCAGGCCCCGGGGCGCGCCGGAGGTGACATCGAAGCGGGCCCCATGGTACTGGCAGACCAGGATGGGACCCTCCAGCTCCCCGTCCGAAAGGGGGAGTTCCTCGTGGGAGCAGCGGTCCTCCACGGCGTACAGGGCCCCGTCCACGTTGCAAAGCACCACGGGAACCGACCCCACCATGACGGAACGCAGCGACCCTGGAGGACAATCCTCCAGGGCCGCCACCCGAACCCATTCGCCCATGCGTCGCCTCTCGTGTCGTTCAAACCTTCTTCAGTTTTTCCTCGATGACCCGGGTCACCTTCTGCCCCAGACTCCCCAAGGGCATCCGGGCCAGCACTTCGCCGAGAAAGCCCAAGACCACCAACCGTTCCGCTTGCTCCCGGTCCAGCCCCCGGCTCATCAGGTAGAACCGGGCCTCCGCATCCAGGTTCCCGACGCTGGCGCCGTGGGAACACTTCACATCATCGGCCTGGATCTCCAGGTTCGGTAGGGAGTCGGCCCTCGCCTCGGGGGAGAGGAGCAGGTTCCGGTTCTTTTGGTAGGCATCGGTTTTCTGCGCTCCGGGATGAACCCGGATGATGCCCCGGAACACCGCCCGGGACCGCCCGTCCAGAGCTCCCTTGTAGAGGAGGTCGCTGGTGGTGTGGGGAGCCAGGTGATCCTGACTCGTGTTGTGGTCGAAGTGCTGGTCTCCTTCGCCGAAGTACAGTCCCAGCATCTCCGAGCTGGCCCCCGGCCCCAAAAGGCTCGCGTTGAGGTCCACCCGTGTGGTGGTGGCTCCCAGTCCGATGTTCAAGGTGTCCAGCGTGGCATCCCGTTGGGCCAGGGTTCGCTGGGAAGCCTGGAAGAAAGCCCCTTTGCCCAACCTTTGAAGCCCCACGTAATGGACCTGGGAACCCTCCCGGGCCAGAATCTCCACGGCCCTGGACACCAGGGTCTGGGCCTCCAGGTCATGGGAGAGGATTTCGTCCATGAAGGAGATCCGGCTCCCGGCCTCGGCGATGATCAACGTCCGGGAGAAGAAAGCCACACCTGCCTGTGCGACCCATCGGGTCACCCGGACGGGCAGCTCCAGATCCACCCCCCGGGGCACGTATAGGAAGACGCCGTCGGTCCAGAGGGCTGCATTCAGGGCCTCGAATTTTCCCCGCTCGGGGGGAAGGGCCTGGGTGGCCAGATGTTCTTCCAGAAGGCGGGGAAAGCGCTGAACAGCCTCCCGCAACGAGGTGAACACCACCCCTTTTTCCTGCAGCCGGGGCTCCAGGTCCACATGGACGATCTGGCCATCCACCCCCCAAATCCTCCCCGCCGAGGGGTCGTCCTCCTCCATGGCCCGCCGGAGGGCCTCGGGGCAGGCCTCCCAATCATCGGCGCATTGGGTCTTGGCCGGCCAGGCCAAGGCGCCGAGGTCCAGTTTCTTCCGGAGGTCCGTATAGCGCCATTCCTCCAAGCGGGTGGTGGGAAGGGGGAGGGATTCATAGACCTCCCAGGCGCGGAAGCGACGCTCCCGGAGCCAGGCGGGCTCGAAGGCCGACAAGGTCTCCACCATTCCCCGGTTCAGGGTGGAGGTCACCCCTTCGGGGGCCTGGGGCAGGGTCGTAAAGCCAAATTCGTTCGTCATGGGATCAACCCACCGATCCTTCCATTTCCAGTTCGATGAGGCGGTTCAATTCCACAGCGTACTCCAGGGGCAACTCCTTCGCGATGGGCTCGATGAAGCCCCGGACGATCAACGCCATGGCCTCGTCCTCGCTAAGGCCCCGGCTCATGAGGTAGAAGAGCTGCTCGTCGCCCACCTTGGAGACGGTGGCTTCGTGGCCCACGTTGGCGTCCCGCTCCTCGATCTCGATGTAGGGATAGGTGTCGGTGCGGGACGTTTCGTTGATGAGCAGGGCGTCGCACTCCACGTTGGCCCTGGCCTGGGTGGCGCCCTTGTGCACCTTGAGAAGTCCGCGGTACGAGGCCCTGCCCGTGCCCTTGGAAATGGACTTGGAGACGATGGAAGACGTGGTCCGGGGAGCGGCATGGATGATCTTCCCGCCGGTGTCCTGGTGTTGGCCGTCTCCGGCGTAGGCGATGGAGAGGATCTCCCCATGGGCCCCTTCCCCCACCAGGTAGCAGGAGGGGTATTTCATGGTGAGCTTCGAGCCCAGGTTGCCGTCCAGCCATTCCATGTGGGCGTTCTCGTGCACCAGGGCCCGCTGGGTCACCAGGTTGTACATGTTGGTGGACCAGTTCTGGATGGTGGTGTACCGGAAGTGGGCGTTCCGATGCACGATGATTTCGATGACGCCGGAATGGAACGACTCGGTGGAATAGACGGGGGCGGTACACCCCTCGATGTAGTGGGCCCGGGACCCCTCGTCGGCGATGATCAGAGTCCGTTCGAACTGGCCCATCCGCTCCATGTTGACCCGGAAATAGGCCTGGAGGGGGGTCTTGAGCTCCACCCCCTTGGGAATGTAGACGAACGAGCCCCCGGACCAGACAGCGGAGTTCAGGGCGGCGAACTTGTTGTCGTGGGGGGGAACGACCGTTCCGAAGTACTTCCGGAAGAGGTCAGGATACTTCCGAAGCCCGTCCTCGATGGACTCGAAGATGACGCCCTGTTCCTCCCACTCCTTCTTCAACGAGTGATAGACCATTTCAGACTCGTATTGAGCCCCGACGCCTGCCAGGATCTTCTGCTCCGCTTCGGGAATCCCCAAGCGCTCGAAGGTGCGTTTGATGTTTTCCGGGACCTCGTCCCAGGAATGGCCCATCTTTTCCTGAGGCCGGACGTAGTAATAGATCTGGTCCAGGACGGCCTCGAGCCCTGAAAGATCGCCGCCCCACTTGGGCATGGGCTTGGAGCGGTAGATTTCCAGGGCCTTCAAGCGGAACTGGAGCATCCACTCCGGCTCCCCTTTCTGGGCCGAGATCTGCCGAACCACCTCCTCGCTCAGGCCGGGCTCGGTTCGGAAGAGATACTTCGTGTCGTCCACGAAGTGGTACTTGTATTCGTCCAGACCGAGGCTCTGGATGGTTTCGTTCTGGGGCATGAAGACCTCACCTCGCAGCAGTCTTGAGTTCTACCCTCCGACCTTCCCCCCGACGCCTTCCCGGGAATAGAGGCCCAAGCCACGCCTCATGCCGACGGCGTCGCTCCCTCGTACTCGCGGTACTCCGCGTATCCCTGCTCTTCCAGCTCCAGGGCTACTTCGGGTCCCCCCGTCCGGACGATACGTCCGTCCACCATCACATGGACCACGTCGGGCTTGATGTAATTCAGGAGCCTCTGGTAGTGGGTGATGAGGAGGACCGTCATTTCGGGGTTTTCTTCCTTCAGGGTATTGACCCCATGAGCGACGATCCTCAGGGCATCGATGTCCAGCCCGGAGTCCGTCTCGTCCATGACGGCCAGAGCCGGCCGTAGCAGGGCCATCTGCAGGATCTCATTCCTTTTCTTTTCGCCGCCGCTGAAACCGTCGTTCACCGAGCGCTCGGCGAAGCTGGGGTCCATGTCCAGGAGCCTCATCCGTTCCAGGAGCTCGTCCTGGAACTCGAAGAGGTCCAGCTCCGCCCCCTCCGGGAGGTGGGCTTGTTTGGCGGTACGCAGGAAGTTGGCGATGGATACGCCGGGGATCTCCACCGGGTACTGGAACGCCAGGAAGATGCCGGCTTTGGACCGCTCGTCCGGCGTCATCTCCAGGACGTCCTGCCCCTTGAAGAGGATGCTCCCCTCGGTCACCTCGTACTGAGGGTGTCCGGCGATCACCTTGGCCAGGGTGCTCTTCCCCGAACCGTTGGGGCCCATGATGGCGTGGATCTCCCCGGCGGGGATTTCCAGGTCCACACCGTGAAGAATTTCGGTGCCCTCTTCCACCACCGAGGCCTTGAGGCCCCGGATCTGAAGAATGGGGGATCGACTGTTCATCCCTGGTGGTTCCTCGGTTTGAAGGTGGCGGTGAACGGAAGAAATCTAAGGGACATAACGAGAATGATTCTAGTTTTCATTTAAGTTAGGGCGAAACCCGAACCGGTCAAGCCCTCTCGTGGAGCCGAGGCTTTCGAAGGTACCCCTGGGTTGGGGTGGAGAGCCAGAGGGGCGGG
>JAUQOX010000018.1 GCA_030550695.1 Gemmatimonadota bacterium
ACAACGACGCCGTCATGCGCTACAACGCCCTCAGGGCCTCCTTTCCCACCAGCCTTCTGGCGCGGGCCTTCGGGTTCCACGAAGCCGAGTTCTTCGAGCTCCCCGACGAAGCCCAACGGAGCGTGCCTCGGGTGGCGTTCGGAGGGGAAGGATGAGGGGCGCCGCCCCGGTCCGTTCCCCCATGGACTTTTTCGAGGCCCAGGACCATGCCCGGGCCGCGTCTCGGCGGTGGGTGGCCTTGTACGTTGCGGCCGTGGTGGCCCTGATCGTGGGGGTCTACCTGGCCGTGGCCGCCGTGCTGGGGTTTGTGCCGCTCTTCAGCGATGGGCCGGTGCTCGACCAAAAGCTCTTCCACCCGGAGTTGTTCGGGGCGGTGGCGCTGGCCATGGGGTTCCTCATCGGGGGAGGCACCCTCTTTCGCACCGCCCAGCTCCGCCGCGGGGGCCCGGCCGTAGCCCGGCTCTTGGGGGGGCGCCCCGTGGATCCCACCACGCCCGACCCTCTGGAACGCCGCCTTCTCAACGTGGTGGAGGAAATGGCCATCGCTTCGGGGCTTCCGGTGCCTGCGGTGTTTGTCCTGGACGCTGAAAAGGGCATCAACGCCTTTGCTGCAGGCCACACCGTGCACGACGCCGCGGTGGCCGTGACCCGGGGGCTCCTGGAAAACCTCAACCGCGACGAACTCCAAGGGGTGGTGGCCCACGAGTTCAGCCACATCCTGAACGGCGACATGCGCCTCAACGTGCGCCTCATGGGCCTTCTTTTCGGGATCTTCCTCCTCACCGTGGTGGGGCGGGGGCTGATGCGGGGAGCCGTCCGCGAGCGCCGCACCGCCCGCTCCTACAGCCGCGTCCAGGTCCAGGGGGGAGGACAGATCGCCCTGTTGGGCCTGGCCCTCGTGGTGTTGGGCTACATCGGCGTGCTGGTGGGGCGCCTGATCCAAGCCGCGGTGTCGCGCCAGCGGGAGTTCCTGGCCGACGCGGCGGCGGTGGAGTTTACCCGCAACCCCGCCGGCCTGGCGGGGGCCCTCAAGAAGATCGCGGCCTGGGCCTATGGCTCCCGGCTCGCCAACCACCACGCCGAGGAGGCGAGCCACCTGTTCTTTGCGCCGGGGCTCGGGGGGGCCCTGGCGGGCCTGGTGGCCACCCACCCCCCCTTGGAAGAGCGGATCCGGCGGTTGGACCCCCATTGGGACGGGCGGCTGGAGGCGGCGCCCGGAGCATCGGGGCCGGCGACTCGTCCCGGGCCCGGCCGGGCAGACCCCCCCCGCAAGAAAGGGAGCGCCCCCCTGGACCTGGACCCGGCTCCGCCCCCGGCGGCCCTCCCCCTTGCCGCCGCCGCCGGCACCCTGGACCCCCGCCACCTGGCCCGGGCCCGGAGCCTCCTGGACGAACTCCCCGCCGAGTTGAAGGAAGCCGTGCGGTCGCCCCACGGCGCGCTGGCCGTGGTGCTGGCGCTGTTGGGGGGAGAGGCGGGGGGGGAGGGGGGCGCCCCGGCGCCGGCTTCGGTGGCCCGCCTCGCCCCCCACCTCCGCCTCCCCCTCCTGGAGCTGGCCGCCGCGTCGTTGCGGGACCTCCCCGCCCCGGAGAAGCGGGCCCTGCCGGCCCGGCTCGCCGCCCTCATCCGGGCCGACGGACAGATCCTCCCCTTCGAGTTCGCCGCCTACCACCTGGTCCGGCGGGCCCTGGAGGCGGGGGAAGAGGCGGGGCGGGCCGCCCCCCTGGCGGGCCGGATCCCCCTGGGACGGCTGGCCGACGAGGTGTCCGTGCTCCTGTCGGCCCTGGCCTGGGCGGGAGGGGGCGGGGGCCAGGGGGCCGATCCCGCCGCTGCCCTGGCCGCCGGGGCCCGGACGTTGGGGATCCCGGTCCGCCTCCTCCCCCCCGCCTCCGTGACCCTGGACCGGGTGGACGCGGCCCTGGACCGGCTCACCGCCACCTCCTTCGAGGCCCGCCGTCGGGTTCTGGAGGCCGCCTCCGCCGTGGTGTTCTTCGACGGCCGCGCCGAGGCGGCCGAGGTGGAACTGTGGCGGGCGGTGGCGGCGGCCTTGGGGGTGCCCCTTCCCCCTTGGATCCCTTCGGCCTCGAGCGGCCCTTGACGAGAGGAGATGTCCATGGATCTGATCCCTCCACGCCGCCTTGACCTGGACCGGCTCTGCGGCGGGGCCCGCCGGGGCTCGGGGGGTGCGCCTGGTGATCGCGGGGCGCGCCGGCGCCATCCCCGGGCCCGGGGCCGGGCCCTGGCCCTGGGCTTGGCCCTGGCCTCGGTTGTCCCGGCGGCCGGTCCCCTTGGGGCCCGACAGCCGGCCCCCACGCTTCCTCCGTTTCTTCAGGCCCGAGGACAACCCGCCCCCTCCCTGCCCCCTTCCCTCCAGGCCCGCGTGGACTCCGTGTTCGCCTTCGTGGAGCCGGGGGCCCCCGGATGCGCATTAGGCGTGAGTCGAGGGGGGACCCTGATCTACGGTCGGGGCTATGGGTTGGCCAACCTGGAATGGCAGATCCCCATTACCACCTCCACGGTGTTCGACATCGGGTCGGTGTCCAAACAGTTCACCGCGGCCGCCGTGGCCCTTCTGGAGATGGACGGGGTGCTGGCGTTGGACGACGATGTGCGGCGCTGGATTCCCGAAATGCCCGACTACGGCGCCCCCGTGACCCTCCGCCACCTCCTCCACCACACCTCGGGGGTGCGGGACTACCTGACCCTGCTCAACCTGGCGGGGTTCGACCTGGCCAACGTTTTCGATGAACAGGACGGGGTCCGCCTCATCACGCGTCAGCGGGCCCTGAACTTCCCCCCCGGCACGGAATACCTCTACTCCAACTCGGGCTACCTGCTCCTGGCCCACGTGGTGCGGCGGGCCACGGGTCGCTCCTTGCGGGATTTTTTGACGGAGCGGGTGTTCCTGCCCCTGGGCATGACCCACACCTCCGTGTGGGACCGCAACACCGAGGTGTTGCCCCAACGGGCCACGGGGTATGCGCCGGTGGCCGGGGGGGGATGGCGCATCAACCACGCCTGGAACTTCCAGATGGGGGGCGACGGGCAGGTCATCACCTCGGTGGAGGACTTGGCCCGCTGGGACGCCAACTTCTACGAGCCGAAGGTAGGAGGGGTGGAGCTTCTGGAACGCCTCCATAGGCGCGGAGTGCTGGCCACAGGCGATACCATCCCTTATGCCCTGGGGCTGAGCCTGGACCGCTACCGGGGGGTGCCCCGGGTCCAACACGGGGGATCCTGGGCGGGGTTCCGGGCCATGCTGGCCCGCTATCCGGAACAGCGTACCAGCATCATGGTGCTGTGCAACCGCTCCGACGCCAACCCCTCGGCCTACGCCGCGGCCGTGGCCGATCTGGTGCTCGCCGATGCTTTTCCGGAGCCTCCTCCGGCCCGAGCGGGAGCCGCCACCCCCTCCACCGCCGCTCCCCCTCCCCCGGCGGGGGCTGGACCGGAAACGCCGGCGCCTCCGGCCCTCACCCCGGCCCAGCTTCTGGCCTACGCCGGTTCGTACTGGAGCGACGAGATCGAGGCCTGGTTCCAGGTAGCGGTGGAGGGCGAGGTTCTGGTGCTCCGGCGCTCACCGGGGGGGGCCGGGGGGCCCTCGGCCCGGGCCCTGGCGGCCCCCGGGGTGCCCCTGCGGCCCGCGGGCCCCGACACCTTCCGGGGGCCCGCCCTCACCCTCACCTTCCTCCGGGACGGCGAAGGGGCCCCGGTGACCGCCCTCAGCGTGGAGGCGGGGCGGGTGCGGGGGATCGTGTTCCGGCGGATGGCCGGCGGGCCCTAGCGCCGCACGAACACCCCCACCCGCAACGAGGTCCGGTCCAGGTTCTGTGCCTGCACCCGCCGAAGCTCGGCGCTCAAGCCCCAGCGGCCGGTGTCGGAGGCATCCACCTTGACCCCCCCGAAGACCTGGACCCCCACCACGATCCCGTCGTAGATGTCCGCAATCAGGGGATCGTCGTAGTCGTTGCTCCGGAAATGGATCCCCAGGCCGGCTCCCCCGTAGGGCACCACCGATTTCACCCGGAGGGGACGGAGGCGAAGATCGCCGCTGAAGGTCAGGTCCGAAAAGGAGCCGTCGAGCCTTTTCCGCTCCGTTTCGCTGGACAGGTAGTCCACACCCAGGACAAGGCGTAGCCTCGGCGTCCGGTAGGAACCCACATCCAGATACCCCCCCAACTCCAAGGCGCTCTTGGCTTTGGCGATGTCGGCAAAGCCGGCGAAGAGGCCTACGGAGTTCCCCTCCAGCCGCCCCGACTCTTGAGGGCTGGCCGGCACAGGGGTGAACAAAAGAACCATCATTCCCAGCAGGCTGAGGCCGACGCCACGGTGGGATCCGGTCATAAAAATCCCCTCGGTTGAGGTTTTCAACGCCCTCTGCCCTACCCCTCCCCCGGAGAAAGGTGCCTCCCCGGGGTCGAGGGCACCAGTCGCCGGCCGCCTGTCCCGCCCCCTGCCATGGACGCGGGCCTCATGGCGCCCTATGCTCTGTGCCGTGTCGCAACGTCCCCCGGGGGCAAACCACCCGGTCCGGGCAGGAGGCCCCCCGGCGGACAGCCGGGGCGTCTTCATGGTTGCGGCACCCGAGAGCCCCCTCACCCCCCGGTGCGAGAACCTCCGCCATGAAGTTTCTCATCGGCCCCTTGGGCTACTTTTTGCAGGACGTCCAGCTTCGGCGCAACGTCCTAGGCCTGCTCAAGTACCTGACCTTCTTGGCGGCCCTGATCCTCCTGTACGCCGTCCTGTTCCATGTTCTCATGGCCCGCTTCGAAGGGCAGGAGCATTCGTGGTTTACAGGGGTGTACTGGACCCTCACCGTCATGAGCACCCTGGGCTTCGGCGACATCACCTTCCACAGCGACGTGGGCCGGGTGTTCAGTGTGGTGGTTCTGTTGTCGGGGATGGTGCTCCTCCTCATCGTCCTTCCCTTCCTCTTCATCCGCTTCTTTTACGCCCCCTGGCTGGAGGCCCAGCTCCGTCTGCGGGCCCCCCGGGAGGTGTCCCACGACACGCGAGGGCATGTGGTGTTCACGGCCTGGGATTCCATCGCCCGCCAGATGGCCGAACGCCTGAAGGTGGAGGGGATCCCCACCGTGGTGGTGGAAGAAGACAGCGCCCAGGCGGCGCGCCTCCATGCCGACGGGGTGGGGGTGGTGCGGGGGGAGGTGGACGACGTGCGGACCTACGAGAACCTCCGGGCCGGGGACGCCCGCCTGGTGGTCCTGAACCGCGACGACCTGACCAACACCAACGTGGCCCTCACGGTTCGGGACGTGTCGCCCACGGTTCCCATGGCGGCCATCGTGGAGGACGAGAACGCCCTGGACATCTTGGAGCTGTCGGGGTGCAGCCACACCGTCGCCCTGAAGAAGCTCCTGGGCGAGCAGCTGGCCAACCGCATCAACGCGGGCCATGCCCAGGCCCACGTGGTGGGCCACTACGAAGACCTTCTGGTGGCCGAGTTCTCCGCCCACGACACCCCCCTTGCGGGTAAGACCCTGGCCGAAGCCCGACTGCGGGAAATCGCCGGGGTGAGCGTGGTGGGAGTATGGGAGCAGGGGGCCATGCAGGCGGCCCGGCCCGACCTGGTCCTGAGCCCCCACTCCCTGCCGGTGGTAGCCGGCTCCCGGGAGTCCATCGAGCGCCTCAACGAGTACCTGTGGATCTACGACACCAACTGGAACCCGGTGGTGATCATCGGTGCGGGGAAGGTGGGGCTGGCGGCGGCCCGGTTCCTCAAGGATCGCGGCCTGGCCGTGCACGTGGTGGAGCGCAGTGCCGCCGGGGCCGCCCAGTTGGAGTCCCTGGCCGACCGCCTGGTGGTGGGCGACGCCGCCGACCGCGAGGTCATGCGCCGGGTGGGGATCGAGGGCGCCCCCTCCATCCTCATCACCACCAACGACGACGCCACCAACATCTACCTCACGGCCTACTGCCGCCGGCTGAACCCCGAAGCCCAGATCGTGAGCCGCATCACCCACGACCGCAACCTGGCTTCCATGCAACGGGCCGGCGCCGACTTCACCCTGAGCTACACCACCCTGGGCGTCGAGATGCTCCATGCCCTCCTGTTCCGACGCCCCCCCATCGTCCTGGGAGAAGGGATCGAGTTCTTCCGCCTCCCCTGCCCCCCTTCCCTCCAGGGTCGGACCCTGGCCGAGGGCGCGGTGGGCCGGAAGACCGGCCTCACCATCATCGCCCTGGAAACCGACGGAGGGATGATCACCGATCCGGGACCCCGAACCGTGGTCCCCCCCCAGAGCACCCTCCTGGCCATCGGAACCCCCCTCCAGGTCCGGACCTTCCGCGAGCTGTTCGGCTAGCCCCCCGCCCTGCCTCGAGGTTTTTCGGTATCTCCGTAGGGGAAAACCTCTATTTTCCGCATGGCACGGAAAACATAGTTATTTCTTGCATAAATCCTGCGTGGTTGGGGCGAGGCGGAACGTTTCCGAACAAGGCCATGGGACCACCCTATGGTTTCTGAGCGCGTGGGAACCCTTTCCGAATCCCGCGGGGGAACGGGTGCACGCGGCGTCTGCCCGTTCTGTTCCTGCGGCTGCGGTCTACGACTCCTTCATGACGGCCTCCACACCGTCGGCTCCGCCCCCGTCCTCAAGCATCCCGTGTCCCAGGGGCGCTTGTGCGCCCGGGGTTGGGCTTCCCACGAGCCCCCGGCCTGGGGAGGGCGCCTGCTGGCCCCCGAGATCCGGGAAGGGGGCGAGAGGCGGAGGGCCGGCTGGGACGAGGCCCTGGAGCGGGCGGCCCGGGAGCTCCGCGCCTTGCTGGAGGTGGGCAAGGCGGTGGGAGTCCTCGTGTCGGGGCGGTGTACCAACGAGGAAGCCTACCTTGCCGCCAAGCTGGCCCGGGGGCCCCTGAGGACCGGCCACCTGGACGACCCCTTGGGGGCGTCCTACCGGGCCCTCCTCGCGGGCCTGTGCCCCGAGGGACCCCCGGGGGAGGGGGGCCGCGCCCTGGAGGCGGTGGAACACAGCCGGCAGATCCTTCTCCTGGAGGGGGACCTTTCCGTGACCCACCCCCGGGCGGCCCTTGCCGTGCTCCGGGCGGTCCGGCGGGGGGCCCGCCTCGTGACCCTGGGGTTGGCTCGGACGCCCCTGAGCCAGGTGGCCGCGGTGCATCTTTCGCTGGACCCCTTGCGCCCCTTTGCCCTGCCGCCCGACCTCCTGGGGGCGTTGGGGGGCGGAAACGGCCGCCCTCCGGAAGCCCCCCCCACCGTCCTGTTGGCGCCCTTCACCTCCGACCCCCGGATCGTTGCCGCCACCGTTCGGGCTCTGGCCGAGGTGTTGGGCTCTTCCGGCCCCGACGGAGGGACCGGCGCCCGGTTCCTCCCCCTCCCCTTCCGGGCCAACACCCGGGGGGTGCTGGAGGGGGGGGTCGCCCCGGACCGGCTCCCCGGAGGTCTGGCGCTGGACGACCCCCAAGCCTTGGCCAGGCTCCGCCAGGTCTGGGGGATGGATCCCTGGCCCCGCCCGGGCCTCGACGCCGCCGCCCTGCTGGAACAGGTCAGGGGGCTCGTGGTGGTGGGGGAGGATCCCCCCCGGAGCCTCCCGGCCCCGGCGAAGGCCCGGGAGGCCCTCAAAGGCCTGGAGAGCCTGGTGGTCCTGGACGCCTACGCTTCCGCCACCTCGGACGCCGCCACGGTGGTGCTTCCCGTCGCCGCCCTCCAGGAGACCGAGGGGACCCTGACCTCCCTGGAGGGACGGATCCAAGGCTTCGGCCCCGCCGTTCCCCCTCCCGGCCGGGCCCGTCCCGGCTGGGAGGTGCTCTTCCGGCTCCTGGAGCTTCTGGGGGCGCCCTCGGGCCGGGCCGCCCTGGGCGCGGTCCGGGCCGAAATGGCCGAGGTGGTTCCGGGGTTCCGCAGTCTGGTCGGCTCGTCGGCGGAGGGCGAGGACATGCCGGCCGTGGCCCGGGCCGGCCGCACCCCGGAGCCGGACCTGCGCCGGGCGGGCGCTCAGGGCGGCGGCGACGCCTTCGGCTCCCATGTCCTGGTCTTGGCCGGCGCCTTCGACTGGGACGACGACCTGATGGTGGACGCCTCGCCCACCTTGCGGCGTGACGGGGCTTCCCGGCGAAAGCTCTTCCCCCAGGGGTCGGTGACCATGAACCCCGCCGACGCCCGGGCCCTGGGGATCCGGAGCGGATGGTCCGTGCGCCTGCGCTCGAGGCAAGGCGAGGCCGTGGTTCCCGTGAGCCTCGGCACCTCCGTGGAGCCGGGGGTTCTGCTGGTACCCTTCGCTTTCCGGGAGGCCCTCTCCGGCGTTCTGGGGGGCGAAGCGGCCCAGCGGGTGGAGGTGGAGCGTACATGATAGCCGCAACGAGGGCCGAACCCGACGGCCGTTGGGTCCTTCCCAAGGAGAACGCCGGGGCCTGGGTGGAACGGCTCCTGGAAGGGGCCCAGGTCATCGCACCCGTGGCGGGGCCGGAAGGCGAGGAAGTCTATGACGTCGTCCGGACCCCCCACCAAGTCCTCTGGGATTTCGTGAACCCCCTGGACCCCCCCAAGCGGTTCGTCCTGCCCCAGACGGAGCCCCTGGCCCGCATCGAGAAAACGGACGGCAGGTTCCGGGTGGAGCCCATCCACGACGAGGCCCCCCGCGTGTTCTTGAACCTTCGGAACTGCGATCTCCAGGGGTTCCACTTTCTGCGGCGGATGCACGCCGCCGACCTCCCCGACCCGAGCTTCCTCCGGCGCTTCGACAGCTTGACCCTGGTGAGCCTGGCCTGCACCCGCCCCTGCCCCTGGGGATTCTGCATCTGTTGCGAGGGAGGACCCTTTTTGCGGGAAGGCTACGACCTCCAGCTCACCGACCTGGGCGGGGTGTTCCTGGCCGAAGTGGGGAGCGCCAAAGGGCGCAAGGCCCTGGAGGCGGGCCAGGGGCTGTTCCGGCCGGCGACCGAAGCGGAACAGGTCCGCCGCCTCGAGCTGGAACAGCAGGCCCTGCGGAGCTTCGGTCCCGAGACCTGCCATTTCGGATCCGCCATGCGGCGCATCTCCACCCGCCGGGTGGCCGATGAACTGTGGGAGGCCATGGGGCCCTGGTGCCTGGAGTGCGGAGGGTGCAACCTGGCCTGCCCCACCTGCTACTGTTTCAGCGTCAAGGACCGCTCCGAGGAGCCTTGGCGCGGCAACGCCGGCGGGGAAGGCAGTGCGGAGCAGGTCTGGACCCGCTGTCGGATCTGGGATTCCTGCCAGTACCAGGCCTTCACCCTGGAGGCCTCGGGCCACAACCCCCGGGAAGCCAAGCGGGAACGCATCAAGAGGCGCTTCTACCACAAGGTCAGCGCGCAGTACTACCGCAAGGACCAGGCCCTGGGCTGTGTGGGGTGCGGCCGCTGCATTCTGGTGTGTATGGGAACCACCGACATGCCCTCCGTGGTGGCGGCCATCCGCAAGGGCCGTTGGGAAGGAGGGCGCCTGTGAAAGATCTCCTGATCCCCAGCGTGGCCACCATCCTGGCCACCCGTGACGAGACGCCCGACACCCGCACCTTCGCCCTGCGCTTCCGCGACGACGAAGAGCACCGTTCCTTTTCGTTCCGTCCGGGTCAGTTCGTGGAACTCAGCGTTTTCGGGGCAGGCGAGGCTCCCTTCTGCCTGGCTTCGAGCCCCACCCGCCCCGAACACATCGAGGTGACGGTGCGGCGCTGCGGCGTGGTCACCAACGCCCTCCACGCCCTGGGGCCGGGCGACGAGGTCGGGCTCAGGGGCCCCTGCGGAAACGGCTTCGATGTAGAGGCGGCCCAGGGGTGGGACCTTTTGTTCGTGGCGGGAGGCATCGGACTGCCGCCTTTGCGGGGGCTCATCTGGAACGTGCTGGATCAGCGCTCCCGCTTCGGGCACATCACCATCCTCTACGGGGCCCGCACCCCCGCCGACCTGGTGTACAAGGACGAGCTGCGGGTATGGTCCGCCATGGACGGGGTGGAGGTCAAGGTCACCGTGGACCGGGGGGCTCCGGGGTGGGAAGGGAACGTGGGGATGGTGCCGGTGCTCTTCGACCAGGTGGAGTTGCGCCCCGAACGGACCGTGGCCTACGTGTGCGGCCCTCCCGTCATGATCAAGTTCGTGGTGCAGGACCTGCTCATGCGCAAGTTCGCTCCGGAGCGGGTCATCTCCACCCTGGAGCGGATGATGCAGTGCGGGGTGGGCAAGTGCAACCACTGCTGCGTGGGTCACCGCTACCTGTGCCGCGACGGGCCGGTGTTCAGCTTCGCCGAAATCCGGGAGATGTGGGAATGAGCTCGCCCGCCGACCTCGTCCGGAGCTTGGCGGCCCGCCTGGGGGCCGAGACCGTGGTGGTGGGGATCGGCAACCCCTGGCGGGGCGACGACGCCCTGGGATGCCTGGTAGCGGGCCATCTGCGCGGGTCCATGGAGGAAGGCGCCGCCGGACGGGCCGCACCCCGCCCCCGCTTCCGGGTGGTGGACGCCGAAGAGGTTCCCGAATCCCATCTGGACCGTATCGTGCGGCCGGCTCCCGACACGGTGGTGCTGGTGGACGCGGTGGACCTGGGGGCGGCGCCGGGGAGCTTGGCGGTTTTGGAGGTGGAGGAGCTGAGGGGCCGGGAGACCTCCACCCATCGGACCCCTCTTGCGCTGTTGGCCCACTACATCCGGCAGCAGTCGGGGGCCGACGTGTTCCTCCTGGGCATCCAGCCGGGGGGGCGGGAACTGGGCGCCCCTCCGTCGGACGAAGGGAGGCAAGGGGCCCGCCTGGCGGCCGAGATCCTGGAAGCCGCGGCCGTTCTGGCCGGACTTCCCGACCAAGGCAGACACCGGGCGCCCTGCGGCCGGGGAGGCTCCCCCACCTGCGCCGGGGAGGCTTCGGACTGAGGCCGCCGGAAGACGGCAAACGCCGCGCTCCTGACGCACGGACAGGGGGGAGAAGGCGAAATGAGGGTGCCGGAAGTGCCGATCCGAAGGTGGCGGGGCGGGCCCCATCGGCCCACAACGGAGGCCCCATGCTGAGGACGCTGTTGCTCCTGGTTCTGGTGCTCCCGGTGGCGGGGGCGGTGCTGGCGGGTCTGCTGCGGCCCGCCGCCATCCGGGCTGCGGCCGTGGCCGCCTCCTTCCTGGCGGCGTGCCTGGCCGGGTGGGCCGTGGCGGCCGTCCACCCCGGGTCGTACGAGGTACACCTGGGCAGTCTCCCGTGGCTCCCCGGCGGCGGCGGCCAAGGGATCTTCGGCTTTCTGCTGGATCCCCTGGCTTCCGTGCTGCTCTTGGTGGCCACCGGGATCGGGTTCCTCACGGTGCTCTTTTCCACCCAATACCTTACGGAAAAGAACCGGGACCATGCCGTGGCCGCCGGCAGCCAAGGGCGCTACTACTTCTGGCTCCTGACTTTCCTGGCCAGCATGGTGGGGTTGGCCACGGCGCCCAACTTCCTCCAGTTCTTCCTGTTCTGGGAACTCACCACCCTCTGCTCCTGGGCCCTCATTTCCTTCTATCGGAGCGAGGAGAGTCTCAGGGCGGGCTTCAAGGCCATGCTCCTGACCCACTCCGGCGGGGTGTTCTTCTTGCTGGCGCTGTTGGTCCTTTTCACTTCCACCGGCTCGTTCGGTTTCGACGCCCTGGCCCGCTTGGACCCGGGGCCTCGGGGGTGGGTGTTCTTCTTCCTCATGGTGGCGGCCTGGGCCAAGGCGGCCCAGGTCCCCTTCCACACCTGGCTTCCCGACGCCATGGCGGCCCCCACCCCCGTGAGCGCCTATCTGCACGCCGCCTCCATGGTGAAGGCCGGAGTCTTCCTCATGGCCAGGGCCGTGGCGGGAGTCTGGGACGTCCCCGCTCCCTGGGGGGCGGTGCTGGCGGTGATGGCCCTCGTCACCATGCTGGTGGCCCTCTCGTTCTACTTCGTCCAAGACGATCTCAAGCGCCTGCTGGCCTACTCCACCATCGCCCATCTGGGCTACGTCCTCCTGGGGGTGGCCCTGGGGGCTCTGGGCTCGGAGGTGGGGTTCCGGGGCGGCGTCCTCCACATCCTCTGCCACGGGTTCGGCAAGGCCACCCTGTTCCTTTCCGTGGGGGCCGTGGCCTACGTAACCGGAACCCGGAGCATCCGGTCCCTGGGAGGCGTGGCCCGGAGCATGCCCCTCACGGCGGCGGCCTTTTTTGTGGGTTTGCTGGCGGTCACGGGAATTCCTCCCTTCGCCGGCTTCTGGAGCAAGTTCATGATCCTGGCCGGGGCGCTCCAGCTCCCCGCCCCCCTGGGCCCCGCCATCCTGGTGCTGGTCCTGGGCGAGAGCCTGGTGGCCTTCGGGTGGATGCTCCACGTGGGGCAGAAGGTGTTCTTCGGGCTCCGCACCCCCGCCGCCCAGGTGAACAGCGATCCTCCCCCTGCCATGAGCGGGGCCCTGCTGGTTCTCATGGCGGGTTGCCTCTTGGCCCCCTTGCTGGGGATTCCCTTGGTCCGCCTCCTGGGAGGTTGAGGTCATGAGCACCGTCGTCCTCCTCCTGTCCGCCGCGGCTACGCTCCTCGTGGGAGCCGTCCTTTCCTTGGCCGTGGCCCACCGCCGGCACGGGGCGGGATGGGTGGCGGTGGCCGCCATGGGGGGGGCGGCCGTCCTGGCGTGGGTGGTGGTGCTCCGCACCTTCTCGGCGGGGCCCGACCCGGCGGTTACCCTGCTGGGGGTGCCGGGCTTGGGGGCCGGCTTGACCCTGGCGGTGGACGGGCTCAGTGCCGTGTTCCTGGCCATTGCCGCCACCATCGGGGTCCTCACCACCTTGTTCGCGGTGGAGTACCTGGACCGCTACCCGTCGGACAGCGTGGCCAAGTACTACCCCCTCCTCCTCCTCCTCTTCGTAGGGATCGTGGGGGTCGTGTCCACCCAGGACCTGTTCTTCTTCCTGGTGTTCTGGGAACTCATGACCGTCACCTCCTACTTTTTGGTGGTGTTCGAGGGGGAGAGCCGGGCCGCCCACCAGGCGGGGCTCAAATACTTCGTCATGAACCAGGCGGCCACCCTGGGAATGGTGGCCGCGGCGCTGGTCCTTTGGCGGGAGGGCGGATCGTTCCACTTCGAAACCCTCCGCCCTGCCTTGGAGAGGCTCCTGGTCCGGGAGCCCTGGCTGGGCCACGGGGTCCTCCTCCTGTTCTTTGTGGGTTTCGCCACCAAGGCCGGGATCCTCCCCATGGGGGCCTGGCTTCCCCACGCCTACCCTGCGGCCCCCACCTCGGCCACCGCCGCCTTTGCCGGGGCCATGTCCAAGCTGGGGATCTACGGCTTGGTGCGGGTGTTCCTGACCCTGGTGCCGGTGTCGTCCGCCATGACCGCGTGGGGCTGGGTCATCGCCTTGGCGGGAACCGCCAGCCTGTTCGTGGGCACCCTCACCGCCCTCAAGCAGGACGATGCCAAGCGCCTCATGTCCTTCCACGTGGTGGGGCAGGTGGGCTACATGTTCCTGGGGGTGGGGGTGGGGCTGGTCCTCCTCCCCTCGAATCCGTGGTTGGGGAGCCTGGCGGTCAGTGCGGGGATCTTCCACCTGCTGAACAACGCCCTCTACAAGACCGCTCTTTTCCTGGGGGCCGGCGCGGTGCATACCCGCACGGGAACCCGGAGCCTCAACGCCATGGGGGGGCTCGGGCCCCTGATGCCCTGGACGGCCGGGGCCGCCCTGGTGGGTTCCCTGGCCATTGCCGGCGTGCCTCCTCTGAACGGCTTTGCCAGCAAGTGGCTCCTCTATGCCACGGGGATCCTGGGGGGGAGGGGTTCGCCCCTGCTGGTGATCCTGGTCCTGGTGGCCATGTTCATCTCCCTGGTGACCCTGGCCTCGTTCCTGAAGTACTACGGGAGCGCCTTCCTGGGGCCTCCTGCGGAAAACCGGGCCTCCGGCGGCGGGGCCGACGGACCCCCTGGGGGCCGCCCCGCCCCCGCCCCTTCCCGGGGTCGGCCGCCGATGGGCGACGTGGGCCCGCTCCTGCTCCTGCCCCAGGGCGTCCTGACGGCGGGCTGCGTCCTGGTGGGTCTCTTCCCCTGGGTCCCCTTGGGGGCCATCCAGGAGGGGGTGGTGGGCGTGTTGGCCCAGGTGGACCCCTACGGCGCGGCTGGCGGGATTCCGCCGGAAAGCCTGGGATCCCACCCGGCCCTGGGGCTGGCCTTGGGGGAGGCGGGCCTGGCCCTTTGGGCCCCCCTCCCCGCCGCCCTGGCCCTGGGGCTCTTCGCCCTGCTGGTGTATTTCGGGCTCCAGCGGGCCGCCGGGGCGGAGGTCCGCCAGGTGCCCGTCTGGGTGTGCGGCGAGGAGGAGGACCCGGCGGCCCTCCGCTACGGCTCGGGGAGCTTCTACTTGCCCTTCAAGCACGCCTTCCGGGGGGTCTACCCCACCGTGCGGGTCCAGCCCCCACCCTTCCCCTCACCCCTCCGCCGCGCCCTGAACCCCGACCGCTGGCTTTACCTGCCCTTGGCGGGCTGGGTGGTGCGCGTAAGTCGCGCAGTTGCCCGGACCCACGTGGGGGTTCCCCAGGTTTATCTGCTCTGGATCGTCCTGGGGGCGGCGGCGGTGGTGGCCGTTGTTCTCCTTTCCTTCGGATGAGGAGCCAGCCATGAACCCCACGACCGCCACCAAAGGGCTCCGGTCTCCTTGGGCCACCCAGGGCCCCCGCGTCTTGGAACGGCGGCTGGGATCCCATCTCCAGGAATGCCGGGCCGTGGAGCCCGACATCCTCTGGGCCAGGGTGGCCCGCCACGAGATCCGCACCGCCGTGGAAACCGCGGTACGGGAGATGGGAGCCCGCTTCCTCATCTCCGTGGGAACCGACCGCCGCCCACGGGGCGAAGGGTACGGCATTGCCCATCTCTTCTCCCTGGACCGCGACGGGCTGTTCCTGGGCTTGGAGTGCCTGGTGCCGGAATGGGCGGAGGAGGTGGACTCCATCACGCCCATCATCCCCGGCGCCGACTGGTCCGAGAGGGAGTTCCGCGACGTCATCGGAGTGGAACCCAAGGGCCATCCCGATCCCCGGCGTCTCCTCCTCCCCGACGACTGGCCGGAGGGAGTGTACCCCTTGCGCCGCGACTTTCCTTACCACGAGCGGCCCCAGGCGCCCCAACCCACCCCGCCGCCACGGAAGGAACCTCCCGCCGGCACCACGGTGATCCCCCTGGGGCCCTTCTTCCCTTCCCTGGAAGAACCGGCCTACTGGAGGATCTTCGTGGAGGGCGAGACCGTGGTGGGATGCGACTACCGGGGTTTCTACAACCACCGGGGGATCGAGAAGCTCGGCGACAGCGTCCTCACCTGGGACCGCATTCCCTTCGTGGCCGAGAGGATCTGCGGCATCTGCGGCTTCATCCACTCCACCTGCTTCTGCCAGGCGGCAGAGAAAGCCGTAGGCATCCGACCTCCCCGTCGGGCGGAGTTCATCCGCACCCTGATGCTGGAGCTGGAGCGCATCCACTCCCACCTGCTTTGGCTGGGGATTGCCGGGCACATTTTGGGCTTCGACACCATCCTCATGCAGACCTGGCGGATCCGGGAGCCGGTGATGTGGCTCACCGAGGAGATCAGCGGCAACCGGAAGACCTACGGGATGAACGCCCTGGGAGGGGTGCGGAGGGACATCACCCCCGAGCAGAAGAAAACGATCCTGGATGTGGTCCGGAAGGTGGAGGAGGAGACCCTGGAGGTGAAGGCCGCCATCGTGGGAGACACCACGCTCCACGCCCGGACCCGGGAAGTGGGGATCCTGGCCAAGAAGTGGGCTACGGACTTCTGCGTGGTGGGTCCCCCTGCCCGGGCCTCGGGGCTCCCCATCGATGCCCGGCTGGATCATCCCTACGCCGCCTACGACGCCGTGCCTCCCAGGCTGTGCACCCAGCAAGCGGGCGACACCTGGGCCCGGGTGGTGGTGCGGGTGGAAGAGCTGGTGGACTCGGTGAGGATGGTGCGGGAGTGTCTGGAACGGATGCCCGACGGGCCCGTGATGGCCGACCTTCCCGGCAATTTTCCCGACGGGCGGATCGGGATTTCGGTGGTGGAAGCCCCCCGGGGGGAAGCCGTGCATTTCGTCATGACCGGCGGGGTGAACCGCCCCTACCGCTGGCGCGTGCGGGCGCCCACCTATCCCAACCTCCAGGCCATGCCCGCCATGATCCAGGGGCAGAATCTGGCCGACGTGCCCATCACCTTGGGCAGTCTCGATCCCTGTTTCTCCTGCACGGAGCGGATGGAAGCCGTGGACGTGCGCACCGGCACGGTGACCGTCTACGGGAGGGCCGAACTGGAGGCCATGGCCCGGAGGCACCGCCCATGAACGCGTCGTGGGGCAATCTGCTGTTGGCGCTGGTGAATGCGGCACTGGTCCTGCTCCTTTCGCCGCTGGTGGAGGGCCTTCTCCGCAAGGGGAAAGCCTTCGTCCACTCCCGACGGGGCCCCCCCATCTTCCAGCCCTACCTGGACCTTTTCAAGCTCCTGGGCAAAGAGGACCTCCGCACCAGCAACGACCTCTTCTACCGGGCAGCCCCCAGCCTGTCCTTGGCTTCGGTCCTGTTGTTGGCCGCCCTGGTGCCCATGGGGGCGGCACCCCCCTTGGGCTTTGCCGGAGACATCGTGGTCGTCATCTACGTGGCCGCCATGAGTGCGGTTCTGCTCATTCTGGTGGCCTACGGAAGCGGAAGCCCTTACGCCTTCGTGGGGGGGTCGCGGGAAATGATGGTTCTGTTGGCCGTGGAGCCGGTGGTGGCCGTGACCTTGGTGGTGGGGGCGATGAAATCCGGCTCCTTGGCCACCGCGGGCATCTTGGAGTGGAACGCCGCCCACGGCCCCGCCATCAGCATGATCCTGGCCGGGGTCGCCCTGTTCCTGGCCCTGCAGGCTCAGGCGGGTAAGCTGCCCTTCGACATTCCCGAGGCAGAGCAGGAGGTCATGGGCGGACCCCTGGTGGAACAGAGCGGACCCCGCCTGGCGCTCCTCCGCTGGACGCTGTGGGCCAAGCAGTTGGTGTTTGCATTTCTCTTGGTGGAGCTGTTCTTCCCCTGGCCCAGGACCGGCTGGTGGATCGTGGATCTTCCCTTGGCCCTGGTGAAGGTCTTGCTGGTGTTGGCCCTGGTGGCCCTGGTGGACGTGGTGAACCCCCGACTTCGGGTGGACCAGGCCATGGGGTATTTCGGCCGCGTGGCGGTTTCCAGTCTGGCGGCCCTGGCCTTTGCGGTGATCGGGATGTAGGAGAGCGGCCATGTTCCTCAGCAAGCTGCGGGAAG
This sequence comes from Gemmatimonadota bacterium, assembly GCA_030550695.1. GTDB lineage: Bacteria > Gemmatimonadota > Gemmatimonadetes > Longimicrobiales > Gaopeijiaceae > JAUQOX01. Next base: position 17,207 of record JAUQOX010000018.1, read on the forward strand.
CCTGGATTTGCCTGAAGGCGGGGCAGGTAACCCTTCCCTACCCCTTCGAGCCCCATGATCCGGCTCCCGGCTTCCGGGGCAAGATCAGCGTGGACCCCGACCTCTGCTTCGGGTGCGGGGGGTGCGCCAACGTCTGCCCCGCAGGCGTCATCGAAATCCAGGACCTCGACCAGTACACCCGAGCCCTCACCTTCCGGTGGTCGCGCTGTACCTATTGCGGACGGTGTGCCGACGTGTGCCCCGAACAGGCCATCGCCATGAGCCCTCTCTATGAAACGGCCACCGACCGTGCCGATGACATGGTCCTGCGCCTCGAGGTGTTCATGGGACCCTGCGGGCGGTGCGGGCGCTGTTTTTCGCCTGCCCACCCTCTGGAGCGCATGATGGTCACCGGCTTTCGGGACGACACCGTGGGCGGCCGTCCCGAGGCCCGGAGCGTAGGCCCCCTGGAAGTGGCGGGGTGCCTCCGCCCACCCCCCGGCCTCGCGGCCGCTGGCGAAGGGCGAGCCCATGCTCCCGAAGGAGGCCAGCCATGACCGAGCTGGACCTTCCCGCCGGCCTCATCCGGACGTTGAGCCTCAGCATGGTCATCACGTCGGTGGTGGCCGTGGAGGTGCGGCGGCTTCGGCTGGCAGCCGGCGCCTATGCTGTGCAGGCGTTGCTCCTGGTGGGTCTGCTCTTGAGCTACGCCCAGGTCAACCCGGCCCTCTACTGGTGGGCCGCCACGGCGTTCCTGACCAAGGCCGTGCTCACCCCCTGGTTCCTGTTCCGGTACATCGGCAGAACCCAGGAGCTGGAGGTGCCGCCCCTCATCGGCTTTGTCCCTTCGGTGGTGCTGGCGAGCCTGCTCATGATCCTGTTCTTCCGGCTCACCCACGGGCAGGTGGAATTGCTGGCGCCCTCGCCCCACGCCCAGGAAGAGGTGTTCCGGACGAACCTGGCCGTGGCCTCCACCGTCTTCGTCCTGGGGATCTACGGTATCCTTTCCAGGCGCGATGCCGTAAAGACGGTCATCGGCCTGTGCCTGTTGGAGAACGGGGTTCACCTGAGTCTGGTGAGCCTGGCCCCGGAACTTTCGGAAACCGCCCTCTTCGGAATCGCTTCGGAGGTCGTGGTGACGGTGTTCCTCCTCCTCTACGTCATCGAGGGGGTCTATCGGGTGTTCGGGACCACCGACACCTTCCGCCTGCGGGAACTCCAGTGGTGAGGGGTGACCATGACGGCGAATCTTGACGCGGCGCCTTCTTCCCTTCCGGCTGCGGCCTTCCTCCTGCCGGTGGCGGCGGGGATCGCGGTGCTGGCCTTCGGCCGGTTGGGCCACCGCTTCTGCAAGGGGGTGGCCCTGGCCACGGCAGGCGTCCTGGCCGGGATGGGGATCCTCATGGTGAGGAGGACCCTCCAAGGGGAGATCCTGGCGGCGTGGGGCAACGAACTTCGGGTAGACGCCCTTTCGGCCTTGATGGTCCTGGTCATCGGCAGCATCGGGTTCCTCACCACCCTCTACTCCTTCCGCTACCTGGAGAAGGGCGAACTCGGCAAGCGCATGGGGGTGGTGAAGGCCGAGCGCCGCCTGGCCTTCTTCTATTTCCTCCTGCTGTGGTTCCTGGGGACCATGGCCTGGGCCGCCGTCACCAACAACATCATCATGCTCTGGGTGGCGGTGGAGGCCACCACCCTGACCTCGGGTCTGCTGGTGGCCTTCTTCTGGGACCGGCGCGCCTTGGAGGCCGGCTACAAGTACCTCATGCTCCTCACCATCGGCATCACCTTCGCGCTGTTCGGCTGCGTGGTGGTCTACGCTTCGGCCGCTGCCAACGCGGGTTTGGGGGGGCATGAGGCCTTGCTCATCAGCGAGGTCCAGGGCGTGGCCGGGGCGATCCCACCCCGCACGGCGCTTCTGGCCGTGGCTTTGCTGGTCATCGGCTTCGGAACCAAGGCCGGTCTTGCTCCCTTCCACCCGTGGCTCCCTGACGCCCACGCCGAAGCCCCCACGCCGGTGAGCGTGCTCTTGTCGGGGGTGATGATCAAGGTGGCCCTCTACGCCCTGGCCCGCACGGTGAGCATTTTCTTCCCGGAAATCCCTCAGCTCACCGTGTTCGCCGTGGCCTTGGGCTCCTTTACCATGGTGTTGGGCGTGGTCCTGGCCATGGTCCAGGACGATCTCAAGCGCCTGCTGGCCTATTCGTCGGTGAGCCAGATGGGATATGTGCTGGCCGGCGTGGGTCTCGGGACCTATCTGGGGTACTATGGGGGGTTCTTCCACCTTTTGAACCACGCCATCTTCAAGGCTCTCCTGTTCATGAGTGTGGGGGCCGTGGTGTACGCCACCGGGGTGCGGAAGGTGAGCGAACTGGGCGGGCTGGCCGGGCGGATGCCCATCACCGGCATCTGTTTCCTGGTGGGCGCCCTGGCCATTGCCGGCTTTCCACCCTTCAACGGCTTCATGAGCAAGCTCACCGTGTATCTGGCCCTGGCAGGGTCGGGCCTCTGGTGGGCGGTGGTCATTGCCGTTTTCACCAGCATCCTCACCATGGTGGCCTTGATCCGACCGGCGTTTCGGGTGTTCTGGGCGGCTCCCCCCCCCGACGCAGAACACCTGGTCCACGTGCGGGAAGTCCCGATGGTGGTATGGGCCCCCATGGCGGTGCTGGCCCTGGCGTGCCTGGTGTTGGGTGTGGCGCCTCACATGGCGTACGGCCTGCTGAACCGCGCCGCTCAGGTGCTGGCCGCGGCGGGAGGATGAGACCATGCTCAGAGAGCTTTGCCGCAAAGCTTTTCCCAAGGCCCTTTGGGTCTATCACTGCAATACGGGCGCTTGCAACGGCTGCGACATCGAGGTCATCAACGTCCTCACCCCCTACTACGACGCGGAACGTTTCGGGATCCGGCTGGTGGGCTCTCCTCGTCATGCCGACGCCATCCTGGTGAGCGGACCGGTCACCCGGCAGGTGGCCCCGGCCCTTCAGCGCCTTCTGGACGCCACGCCGGCGCCCAAGCTGGTGTTCGCCATCGGGTCGTGCGCCTGCGGGGGAGGAGCCTGGTTCGACACCTACAGCACCCTGGGAGGGGCCGACCGGGTGATCCCCGTGGATTATTACATTCCCGGGTGTCCGCCGCGTCCCGAAGCCATCTTGTACGGGGTGGCCCTGGCCCTGGGCCTGGTCCCCAAGAAGGTGGCGGCCGAACGCATGCGACAAGAGACTTTGGATGAGCTGGCCCAGGGTATCAGCCGAGCCGTCAGCGGTTTTGCCGAGGCCGCAGAGGGAGGGGGTCCATGACGCCGCCGCGGAAGATTCTCGTAGTGGACGACGACGAGGATCTGAGGGAGGTCCTCCGCATCCTGTTGGAGGATGCAGGGTATCAGGTGGTCCTGGCGGAGAGCGGCCCCCGTGGGATCGAGATGGCCGAAAGGGAGCGGCCGGATCTTCTGCTCCTGGACGTGATGATGCCGGAGCGCACCGAAGGCTTCCATGTGGTGTGGAACCTCCGCAACCGCCAGGACCCCTACTTCCAGAATCGTCCCATC
>JAUQOX010000019.1 GCA_030550695.1 Gemmatimonadota bacterium
CAAGGGGGCTTCCTCTCCTGACCTTTTTCGGGTCGGGGTTGCCGGGTGGCTTCTTTACCAAGGAGCCTTGGCGGCGGCGTTGGCCCTGGTGGGCTGGTTGGGCCTTCGGGTGGTAGGGCGGGGGACGCCCCCCGAGAGGGGCGGAGCCGGTTCCGGGACCTCCCCTTTTCCTTTCCGGTGGTGGCCCGCCCTGTTGGGGGGGATCTGCCTCGGGTTGGCCTTGGCGGGAGCGTCGGCCGCCAGGGTGCTGCCGGGCCTCCCCGCGGGAACCTTGGTCTTGTGGGCGGGGCCGGCGTTCCTGGTGGGTTGGGGAGCTTCTCAAGTGTGGGGTTCGGGTCGGGGGGGGGCCTGGTTGGCCTGTTCCCTCCTGGGGGCCACGGCCGGGGCTGTCTCGGGGTGGGGAACCCTGGTGGAGGCTCGCCTGCGCCTGGTGGAGGCTTCCCTGCAGGAGATGGGCGGTGAGGCCGATCCCTTCCTGGAATTCCGGTTGGCCCGGATGGCGGAGCGGGCCGACTCCCTGGGGCAGGTGGTGAGGGTTCCCGTGGAACTGCTCTACGAAACCTGGTCGCAGGCCGTCCCGCGGGAAGAGCCCTTGCCCATGTGGCTGACCCTCTGGTCGGCGGGAGGCTTCCCCCTGGAAGATCTGGCGGTGGGGGTAAGGGGGCCCCGTCCTTCCGTGGCCGGGGCGTTCCTGGAGGTGGTGGAAAGGGAGGGTCGCCCCCTCATCCGGAATCTGGGGATGGCCGATGCCCGATACCTGCTGGCCGTCCCCCTGGCGGGAGGGCGCATCCTGACGGCCGTGGTGCCTCCCCCCGGATCGCCGGCCGTGGCCTCTGTCCTAGGGCCGATCTTCGCCACCAAGACCCGTGTCGGCGGTGGGGTCCCCCGGCTGGTACCCCTGCGGGGCCCAGGGGAGGAGGCCGGTTGGGTCGGGGTGAAGTGGGAACGGCACGAGACGGGGTGGCAAGCCCGTCGCTGGATCCGTTTCCCGGCCGAGGGGGAAGAGGCCGTGTACCTCGCCACCCAGACCCTCCCCCTGGCCGATCCCCTCCATCTTGTGGCCAGGGGTACCCTCACCCTCCTCCTGGATCTCGGCTTCCTCCTCGGACTCTGGGGAACGGGGAGGGGGCTGGGGGGGGGGAGGAGTCCCGCCCTTCGGCGGCTCCTCCGGGCCGCGGGAACGTTCCGGGGGCGCGTAACCCTGGCCCTGTTCGGTTTCTTCCTCCTCTCGGTGGCCATTTTCGGCACCTTGGCCTTCCAGACACTGGCCGGGGCCGCCCAACGGACCGCCAGCGCCGTGGCCCGCCGGGTGGTGGAGGATGGTTCCGGTTTCTACCTGGAGGTGCAGGGGAATCTTCAACAGTTGGGCCGGCAGGTGGGGGGGGATCTCCTTCGCTATCGGGGAGGCGAGCTGTGGGACGGCTCCTCGGAGGCTCTGGTGCAGCTGGGTCTTTTCGAGGGGTGGGTGCCGGAGCCCATCTTCCGGGCCCTGGAAGGAGGCGTGCAGCCCGAGGGTCTGTACCCTTCGGCCCTCGGGAGCTGGGAGTACGTCATGGCGTACCGGCGGCTCCCCGACGGCGCCATCCTCGCGTCGCCGGTTCCGGTGGAGGCGGGGGCCATGGCCCTCCGGCGGCAGGAGGTTGCGGATCTTCTGGGGTTGGCCATCGTCCTGGGGGCCTTCCTTTCCCTGGCCCTGGCGTTTTGGGTGGGACGGGCCCTCACCCGCCCCCTGGATATTCTCCAGGTGGCTTCCGAACGGGTAGGTTCGGGAAACCTGGGCGTCCGCTTGCCGGACACGCGGCACGACGAGTTCGGGGCGGTTTTCGGGGCCTTCAACCGGATGGTGGGCGGGATCCGGCAGGCCCGTCGGGCCCTCCTCCGCACCAGCCGCAGGACCAGGGCCATCGTGGAGCATGCCGCGACCGGGGTGGTTGCCCTGGACAGGGCGGGTCGGATCGCCCTGGTGAACGAGCGGGCCAAGGCCCTCTTCCGAGGTGCCCTCCGGGAAGGGCTTCCGATGGAGGAGGCCGACGGCAGGCTGGCGGATGTGGCGGCCTGGTTGAAGCGGCTCCAGAGGGACGAGTTGTCCGAGGGGACGACGGAGATCCAGGTAGAGGGGCGGAGGATCCGGGTCCGGGCCCGGCACCTTTCCGAAGGGAGGGTGTTGGAAGGGGTCGTCCTGAGCCTGGAAGACGTCACCGACGAGCTCCGCACCGAGCGGATCTTGGCTTGGGGGGAGATGGCACGCCAGGTTGCCCATGAGGTCAAAAACCCCCTGACGCCCATGAAGCTCAGTGTGCAGCATCTCCTGCGGGCGTGGGAGGATGGGCATCCGGCGTTCGACTCCATCCTCCGACGGAACGTGGAGGTGATCCTTCGGGAAATCGACCGACTGGCGGCCATTGCCAGGAGCTTTGCCCGCTTCGCAGCTCCTTCCGTTTCAGGACAGAGTCCTTTGGTCCCGGTGGATGTGGCCCAGGTGGTGGAGGAGGTGGCGGGTCTCTACGGAGGGGGGGGGACCTCGCAGGTTTTCGTCTGGCGGGTGCCCCCCGACCTCCCCCGCGTATCCAGTCGAGAGTTGGAGCTCCGGGAGGTGCTGGTGAACCTGTTGGAGAACGCCCGGGCGGCCATCTCCGATACGGGGACGGTGGTGGTGGAAGCGGAAGCATCGGAAGGGGGGGTGGAGCTGAGGGTGCGGGACAACGGGGCCGGCATTCCTCCGGAGTTCCTTCCCCGCATCTTCGAGCCGTATTTTTCCACCCGTTCCTCGGGAACGGGCCTGGGCTTGGCCATCGTGAAACGGCTGGTGGAGTCGTGGGGGGGAGCGGTCACGGGGGAATCCCGCTTGGGGGAGGGGACCCTGGTCCGCGTCTTCCTTCCCCGGTGGCTCGAGGGGGAGGAGGCCCGGGGGTGAACCTGGAACCCTTTGCCGCGCTCAGGGATGGGCCATGAACGAAAGCCAACTCCAGGCTTGGCTCGAGGAGCGGAGGGCAGAAATCCTGGACCGGTGGTACGCCGGTCTGCGGGCCGGGCGGGCTCGAGAACTGCAGGACGACGGGCTTCTCCGGGCCTTTCTGTCCCACCTGACCGCCTTGTTGCCTCACACCTTGGGGTCCCGCAGGGAAGAGGCGGAGGAATTGTGGCAGACCTCGACCCATCTCTACGGAACCCTGGCCTTCCTCCGCGGCCTGGTGGCGGGGGAAGTGGTGGAGGAGTTGGAGCTTCTGAGGGAAGTCATTCTTCGGCTGCTCCTGCCCAGGATGGCTGCACCGGGAGGAGCGGAGGCGGGTCTCTTGCGGGACGCGCTCCTTCTGAACCGGGTCCTGGATACGGGGGTGGTGCAGGCCAGTGTGGCCTACGTGGATGACCTCATCTTCGCTCATCTTCAGGGGTCCGGTGTGCCGGCCCCTTGGACCGGCGAACTGGAAGAAGAGTTACGCCGGCAGTTGGAAAACCTGGAGGGGGAGCGGGAATCCTTGGGCAGGTCGGAGAGGGGTGAGCCATGAGGGTCGAACGGTGGGGGGAGTCCGCCGAGGGGGGGCAGGACAGGTCCCGTGGGGAAGTCGCCGGCGACATGCCCCTGGACGAACTCCGGGTGGCCTTGGACCAGGCCTCGGCGTGGGTCCTGGAGTATCTGAGCGGCATCGAGAAGTTGCCCGTCCTTCCCCGCGTGCGGCCGGGTGACCTTCGGAGAGCCCTGCCGGCCAACCCTCCGGAACAGGCAGAACCTTTTGAACGGATCTTCCACGATTTCCGGAAGCTCGTGCTCCCTGCGGTGACCCACTGGAATCACCCGGGATTTCTCGGGTACTTCGCCATTACCGGCTCCGGCCCCGGGATCCTGGGCGAGCTGGTGGCGGCGGCTCTGAACGTCAACGCCATGGTTTGGCGGACCTCCCCCGCGGGCACCGAGCTGGAAGAGGTCACCCTGGAATGGCTCCGGGACCTGCTGGGGCTTCCCCGAGTCTTCTCCGGAACCATCAATGACACCGCGTCCTCCTCCACCCTCTACGCCCTGGCAGCGGCCCGGGAGGCCGCTCTGCCGCAAGCTTGGGAACACGGCCTGCGGTTCGCCCCACCGGGGCGGTTCTATGCCTCGGAACAAGCGCATTCCTCGGTGGACAAGGCGGTTCTGACCTTGGGACTGGGGCGTCGGGGACTCCGGAAGATTCCCACCGACGAGGCCTTCCGCATGTTGCCCGAGGCTTTGGAGCGGGCCGTGGCGGAGGACAGAGACGCCGGCATCCGTCCCATCGGGGTGGTGGCCACCCTGGGCACCACATCCACCACCAGCCTCGATCCTGTGGAGGAGATCGCCGCCATAGCCCGGAAGAACGGTCTTTGGCTCCATGTGGATGCGGCCTATGCTGGCTCCGCGGCTATGCTTCCCGAGCTCCGGTCCCTCTTCGCCGGATGGGAAGCAGCGGATTCCATTGTGGTGAATCCCCACAAGTGGCTCTTCACCCCATTGGATTGCTCGGTTCTCTTTACCCGGGATCCGGAGGCGCTGCCCCGGGCCTTTCGTTTGACCCCCGAATACCTCAACACCCCGGAGGCAGGAGAGGCGCGCAACCTTATGGATTACGGGGTGGCGTTAGGGCGGCGCTTCCGCGCTTTGAAGCTCTGGTTCGTTCTCCGGTATTTCGGCGCCCAGGGGATCCGGGCGCGTATCCGCAACCATCTTTTCCTGGCGCAGGAGTTCGCCCGATGGGTGGATGCCGAGGCGGATTGGGAGCGGATGGCCCCGGTGCCTTTTTCCACCGTGGTGTTCCGGTACGCCCCGCCGTCTACCGATCCCCCGGCCCAGGACGAGCTCAATCGAGGCATCCTGGAAGCTGTCAATGCCCGAGGCACGGCTTTCCTTTCCCACACCGTCCTGCGGGGGCGCTACTGCCTCCGAGTCGCTGTAGGCAACCTCCGCACCACCCTGAGCCACCTGGAGGGGGCCTGGCGGATCTTGAAAGAGGAGGCGCTGCGGGCCAGGAGCGGGTCCTGACCCGCGCGGCGGTCAGCTGAGTTCCCGTACGGCTCTGACCAAGTCCTGCATGGAGGGCTTGGCACTGCCGAAGAACATGAAGGTCTTGTCCAGGTAGAAGAGGGGGTTGTCCAGACCGGCGAAGCCGGGCGCGAGACTCCTCTTCATGACGATCACCTGGCGAGCCTTGTCCACGTCCAGAATGGGCATCCCGGCGATGATGCTCTTGGGATTGCGAGCTTCCGGGTTCACCACGTCGTTGGCCCCCACCACCAGGGCCACGTCCGTGTCCGGGAACATGTCGTTGATCTCGTCCAGGTCGTAGAGTTTGTTGTAGGGTACGTCCGCCTCGGCCAACAGCACGTTCATGTGCCCCGGCATCCGTCCCGCCACGGGGTGGATGGCGAACTTCACGTCCACACCCCGCTCCTCCAGCAGGTCACAGAGCTTTTTCAGGTCGTGCTGGGCCTGAGCCACCGCCAGGCCGTAGCCGGGTACCACGATGACCGACCGGGCGTAGCCCAGGATCATGGCCGCCCCCTCGGCATCCACCGAGCGGACGGTCTTGCCTTCGGCACCCACCGCAGCCGCCGTGGCCCCCTCCACCCCGAACCCTCCGAACATCACGTTGGCCAACGAGCGGTTCATGGCTTTGCACATCAGATTGGTGAGGATCATCCCCGAGGCACCCACCAAGGCTCCGGCGATGATGAGGATGTTGTTGCCCAGGATGAACCCCGCCGCCGACGCCGCCAGCCCCGAGTAGGAGTTCAAGAGAGAGATGGCCACCGGCATGTCGGCGCCGCCGATGGCATTGACCAGCAAGACGCCAAGGATGAGAGCCCCAGCCGTGAAAACCAGGAAGAGCGGAAGCGTCGGTTCTCCCAGAACCAGGTAGACGCCCACCCCCAAGGTGGCGACGAAGAGAAGGGCCGTGACCGTTTGAATGAAGCGGTTGGTCACGGGATTGCCGGTTATCCAGCCGGCCAGCTTCCCGAAGGCTACCAGGCTCCCCGAGAAGGTGACCGCCCCGATGAGCATGCCGAGCTGGATGGTGCTGGCTTCGGCCAGAGACGCTTGAGGCGTATGATCCTTCAAGAAGTGAAGGAATTCCGCGAAGGCCACCAGGGCCGAAGCTCCCCCTCCGAACCCGTTGAACAGTCCCACCATCTCGGGCATGGCCGTCATCTTCACCGTGCGGGCGGCAACCGCCCCGATGAGGGAGCCCAGGATGATCCCCGAGACGATCCATGTCCAGGTGATGGGGGGATATTGGACCAGCGTGACCACCAGGGCCAACAGCATAGCAAAGGATGCCATGAGGTTCCCCCGCCTGGCCGTAGCCGGCGAGGAAAGCTGTTTCAGCCCCACCACAAAGAGCAGAGCCGACAACAGGTAGATGAGGTGCTCGATGAAGTACACGTCAGCTTCCTCGTTCTCACGTTGTTGAGGGGCGAACAGGCTGAGACAGCCGGCACCCTATTTCTTCTTGAACATCTCCAGCATGCGGTCCGTCACCATGAATCCGCCTACCACGTTGATGGTGGCGAAGACGATGGCCACGAAACCCAACAGAACCACCAGGCGGTCACTGGCCCAGTCCACCCGGGAAGACACCACCAAGGCCCCGACCAGGGCAATTCCCGAGATAGCGTTGGCCCCCGACATGAGCGGGGTATGAAGGGTGGGAGGCACCTTGGTGATCACCTCCTTACCCGCAATGGTTGCCAGTACGAAAACGTACAGGCCCACCAGCATCTCACCCATCATGGGTTTCTCCTCCTGATTCCTCGTGCGCCGCTACCGGCACCGGTGAGCGGAATCTCTCTCAGGCGAGAGCCTCTTTCGTAGGACCGTGGCGCACCTCACCCTGGTGGGTAACGCACACCCCGGCCAGGACTTCGTTCCCCCAGTCCAGATTCAGCCCACCCTCCTTGTTCGTCATCTCGAGGACGAAGGTCACGAGGTTCCTCGAGAACATCTGACTGGCGTGGTAGGGAAGGCTGGAGGGAAGGTTCACCGGCCCCAGGATCTGGACCCCCTTGTGCACCACGGTCTCCCCCGGCCGGGTCAGCTCGCAGTTCCCCCCCGTTTCGGAGGCCAGATCCACGATGACCGAACCCGGTCTCATGCTCTCCACCATGGCCCGGGTCACCAGGAGAGGGGCTTTCTTGCCCGGGATCTGGGCGGTGGTGATCACCAGGTCCATGTCCTTGATGGCGCCGGCGATGAGCTCCAGTTCCCGCTCGTGCTGGTCTTTGGAAAGCTCCTTGGCGTACCCGCTGGCGTCTTCCAGATCCTGGGACAACTCCATCTCCAGGAACTTGGCCCCCAAGCTTTCCACCTGCTCCTTGACCGCCGGTCGCACGTCGAAGGCCAGCATCTGGGCCCCGAGGCGTCGCAAGGTGGCCAGCGCCTGTAGCCCGGCCACGCCAGCCCCCAACACCAGCGCCTTGGCCGGGCGGATGGTCCCGGCCGCCGTGGTGAGCATGGGGAGGAATTTCCACAGGGCGTTGGCTCCCAGAAGAACGGCCTTGTAGCCCGCCACCGTGGCCTGGGACGAGAGGATGTCCATGGTCTGGGCCCGGGTGATCCGGGGCATAAGGTCCATGGCCATGGTGGTGACCCCTGCGTCCCGCAGAGCCCGAACCACGTCCAGGCGGGCCAAGGGCTGGAGCGAGCACACCAGGACCTGCCCCCGGGCCAGAGCCTGGACCTCCTGGAGGCTGGGCGGCTGGACTTTCAGAACGATCTCCGCCCCGGCCAGGGCGGAGGAGGGGTCGGGGGCAAGGGTAGCCCCTTCCCGTTCATAGTCGGCATCGGTGAAGCCGGCATCGGCACCGGCACCCACCTGGACCACGACTTGGAAAGACTTCTTCGTCAAGGTCTTGACCCCGTCGGGGACGAGGGCCACCCTCCGTTCCCCCGGGGTGGTCTCCTTCAGGACGGCAACCTTCATTCAGCGTCTCCAAGAGATAAGGTCGGATCCCATCGGCACCCTCCACGTCGTATCCCGGCCCCGCCGAGCAACATCCGTGCCTGTCCCCGACGACGGGGAGGTACGGCCGAGAAGCGAGAGGAAACTACATGGAGTTGCAGGAAGGGCAACGGCGTCCCGGAAAGGTTCCTTCAGGAAGGGGCGGAGGGGGCCGCGGGGGAATGGGACTTTTTGGCCGGGGGGCAGGGGTGCCGGCTGAGGGGTTCCTAGCTCAACGGGGCCACCCCGTTCTTGAGGAGGTGCTCCACGGCAACGGGGAAAGAAGGGAAACGGAGAAAACGGGGAGAGACCGGCGGGACCCGATCGTATTCCCACATCTCGTAAGGCTCCACCAGAACCGCCTGGGCCCCGGCCAACAAGGCGGGGTTGATGTCGCTCCGGAGGCTGTTGCCGATCATGACGGCGGCTGCCGGGTCGGAGACGCCGAAATCCCCCAGGACCTCCAGGAAAGCCTCCAAGGTCTTGTAGGGGGTGATGCGGACCCTGGACTCGGGCAGGATGTCCAGAACCCCGGCGTCCCGGATCCTTCCCAGTTGGTATTCCCGGTGGGAAGCCTGGGAGTACAGGACGGTGGGGAACCGGGAAGCGAGCCTGGCCAGGGCCTCCAGGCTCCCTTCCATGACCCGGGGATGCCCCAGGAACTCCCGCCCCAGGGCGCCGCAGGCTGCTGCCACCTCCATCCGGGGGGGAATCCCTCGCCGGGCGCAAAGACGCAGGTAGGTGTCGCGGAAGGAAGGCTCCATCCGGAACGGTCCCATGCCGAAGACGGCCAGGAGTTCGGGCTCCACTTCCCGGTAGTGGACCTCCTCCGCCTCTTCCCTGGAGAACCCCTCCTCCTCCAACCGGCGGAACAGCGCTTCCCGGGCTTCCTGGAAGGCCGGCGCCGTCTCCACCAGCGTGTCGTCAAAATCCACCAATGCGAGTTCCAGCATGGCTCCTCCCGGGTGTCCCCCGGCGCCATGGCGTCGTCCCGGAGGATCGATCATCGTCTGCTCGAACAACCTCCCCCTCCCGGGGGTGGGCGGGGAGGGGGCCGCCGGCCGGAGCGGCTCGGACCATCTCTCTCCGAGGCGGGAGAACGGAGCTGCGATCCCGGTGCCGCCTGGTGGCGCCCGGAGGACCTGGACCTTCGGGGCCCCGGGGCAGAGGCACTCTCCCGCCGCCGTACCGGCAGGAACCCCTTCCCGAGGGGTGAAAACAGGAGACCGGCATGCTGGCCCAGATCACCACGGCGGCCCTGAGGGGCATTCAAAGTTATCTGGTTCAAGTGGAAGTCAACCTGGCCCCGGGCCTTCCGGGCTTTGCCGTGGTGGGTTTGGCGGAAGGGGCGGTCCGGGAGGGAAGGGAGCGGGTGTGGGCTGCCCTCCAGAACGCCGGCTTCAGCATCCCGCCCCGGAAGATCACGGTGAACCTGGCGCCGGCGGATGTCCGCAAGGATGGAAGTGCCTTCGACCTTCCCTTGGCCCTCGGGCTTCTGGGGGGGGCAGGGGCCCTCCCCCTGGCGGTGTTGGAGGGGGCGGTGGTGGTGGGGGAGCTGGGGCTGGACGGCTCCCTGAGGCCGGTCAAGGGAGCCCTGTCCATCGCGGAGGCGTGCCGAAGGGCCGGTAGGCCCGAGTTGGTCCTCCCCCGGGTGAATGCCCGGGAGGCGGCGGTGGTGGAGGGGGTCAGGGTGCGGGGGGCAGGTACCCTGCTCGAGGTGGTTGCGCATTTCCGGGGAGAGGCACCCCTGCCCTCTCAGCCTCCCGGGCCCTGGGCACCCCTGACGGAGGACGGGGAGCCATGGGGCGACCTGAGGGAGATTCGAGGTCAGGCCTACGCCAAACGGGCTTTGGAGGTGGCGGCCGCAGGGGGGCACAACCTCCTCCTGGTGGGGCCTCCGGGAGCCGGCAAGACGATGCTGGCCCGACGCCTTCCCGGGATCCTGCCCCCCCTGAGCCCGGCCGAGGCGGTGGAAGTGACCCGCATCCATTCCGTCGCCGGGATCCTCCCCCCGGAGGACCCCCTCGTGCGCCGCCGCCCGTTCCGCGCACCTCATCACACGGTGAGTGACGCAGGGTTGGTAGGGGGAGGGAGGATCCCCCGCCCCGGCGAGGTGAGTCTGGCCCATCACGGAGTCCTGTTCCTGGACGAGCTCCCCGAATTCCGCCGCCACGTCCTGGAAGCCCTCCGCCAGCCCTTGGAGGACGGTGAGGTGCTGGTTTCCCGGGCGCAGACCTCGTTGAGATTCCCTGCCCGTGTCGTGTTGGTGGCGGCCATGAACCCCTGCCCCTGCGGCTCGTTCGGGGACGGCACGGGCCGCTGCACCTGTGATCCCGGCCTGGTCGCCCGCTACCGGGGCAGGGTTTCGGGCCCCCTCCTGGATCGGATCGACCTCCATGTGGCCGTGCAACGGGTCCCCTTCCAGGCCTTGGGTGGCGAAGGGGAGGAGGAGGGGAGTGCCGCAGTCCGGGCCCGGGTGGTCGCGGCCCGGAAGCTCCAGGAACACCGTTTCGCGGAACGGCGGGGGGTGTTCTCCAACGGCCAGATGGGACCCGAAGAGATTCGACGGTTTTGCCGCCCTACCTCCGAGGTAGCCCGGCTCCTGCAACGGGCTTTGGACCGGCTGGGTCTTTCAGCCCGGGCCTACCATCGGGTTCTCAAGGTGGCCAGGACCCTGGCGGACCTGGACGGAAGCCCGGAGATCGGCCCCGTCCACGCCGCGGAGGCCCTCCAGTACCGCACCTTGGATCGAACCTTCGCCCTCTAGGGACCGCCAGCCGATGAGGAGCCTGCCGAATCCCCCGCGGGGGAAGGGGGTAAGGGGAACCACGGGCCTTGGCGAAGGGGGGCTGGAGGTTCGAGTTTACAGGCGGCCCCCGAGGCACCGGGCACGAAACCCCCAGGGCACGGCCGAAACGGAGGCCGGAAAGGCGAGGCAAGGAGCGGTGGGAGCGGACGACGGGGTCCTGCACTATATGGATTTTGCGGCCACCTCGGCCCTTCGACCACCCGAGGTTGTCGAGGCCGTGGCGGCCTTTCTGCGTCAGGTGGGGGCCACCCCTGGGCGGGGACAGCATCGGCTGGCCCGGGAGGCGGAGAGGCTGGCTCTGGCATGCCGGAAGGCCGTGGTCCGGATTCTCGGGGTGGGTGGAGGCCCGGATCGGGTGGTCTTCTGCAGCAATGCCACCCAGGCCCTGAACTTGGCCCTCTGGGGCACCCTCCGTCCGGGCGACGTGGTGGTGACCACCCCTTACGAGCACAACTCCGTCTTGCGGCCTATCCGCAAGCTGGCGCGGGAGAGAGGGGTGGAGCACCGGGTCATCCCCGGTGACGAGAAGGGGGCCTTGGACTTGGAGGCCGCCGAGCGGTTGCTGGAAGGCGCCCGGCTCCTGGCGGTCACGGGGGCCTCCAATGTCCTGGGAACCTGCCCGCCTTTGCGCGAGCTGGCCGGACTCGCCCGTCGCGCCGGCGCCCTCGTGCTGGTGGATGCGGCCCAGTGGGCCGGACACTTCCGGGGGGGGCTCGCCGAAGCCCAGGTGGATCTGGTGGCCTTCACGGGGCACAAGGGCCTGTTGGGCCCTCAAGGCCTCGGGGGCCTCTGGGTCCGGCCCGGCGTGGAGGTGGAACCTTGGCAGGTGGGGGGGAGCGGGGGCTCTTCCCTCTCGCCGGATATGCCCCCCGCCTTTCCCGACCGGCTGGAGGCGGGCTCCCTGAACGGCCCCGGGATGGCCGGGCTCCTGGCCGGTATCGAGTTCCTGGAACGAGAAGGTGTAGAACCTCTCCACCGCCGGGTCATGGACCTCAAGAGGGCCCTGTGGGAAGGGCTCGGCTCTGTGCGGGGAGTTCGGGTCCTGACCCCTCCGGCGCCCGACGGGGTCCCCATCGTGACCATCCTGGCGGCGGGGGTGCCCCCGGAGCACCTGGCCCGCCGGCTGGACGAGGATTGGGGGGTCCTGGTCCGGGCAGGCCACCACTGTGCGCCCCTCGTCCATCGGCTCTGGGGGACGGAGGAGTCGGGGGCCGTGCGGTTTTCCTTGGGTTGGGCTTCCACGTCGGAAGACCTGGAAGTGGCGGTGCGGGGGGTGGAGGCCATCGTGCGTCCCACGTCCGTAGCATTTTCCTGAGATCGGGTGCCCATGCGGCTCTTCATCGCCATCAACATTCCCGCGGAAGAGAAAGACAAGATCCACCGTGCCACGGCCGTTCTCCGGGAGCAGGGCTATCCCGTGCGGTGGGTGGAACCGCACCTTTACCACGTGACCCTGAAATTTCTGGGAGAGGTCCGGCAGGCCCTGCTGGAACCCGTCCGGGCGGTGCTCCAAAAGGTGGCCTCCGCGACCCCGGTGTTCTCCATGGACATCGGAGGCTTCGGGGCGTTCCCTACGGTTCGCCGGCCCCGGGTCCTTTGGGTGGGAGTGGATCCCTCCCCGATCCTCCGTTGTTTGAAACAGGACCTGGAATGGGGCCTGTCGGAGCACGGCTTCGAACGGGAAACCCGCGCCTTCCACCCCCATTTCACGGTGGGGCGGGTCATGGCGGAGCACGGTGCCGGGGCCTTCCGGGGGTTGGATGAGTTGGTCACCCGTCTGGACTATCACAGCCGGGTGGCCGTCGGCTCCGTGGATCTCATGGAGAGCCATCTTTCGGCCCATGGCCCACGCTACGAGATTCTGGCCTCCTTCCCTCTGCAGGGGGGCCAGTCCAAAGGGGCCTGAAAGGAGAGGCCGGAGTGGGATGCTTCAGGAGCTGTCTGGGTAAGGTTTTCGCGGGGCTTCTCCTGCTGGTCGCGGCCTACGCCGGCTGGCGCTGGGGCCCGGTGGTCTTTCCTCGGTTGGGGCGATGGTTCGGGGGAAACCCGGAGGCGGGGTCGCTGGAGACAGGCCCTTCGCCGGCCCTGGCGGACTCGGTCCTGACCCGCATCCAGGCTCTACGGAGCGGAGGAGCGGGGGGAGGCGAGTTGGCCCTCACCGGCGTAGAGATCACCTCCCTCCTCCGGCACTCCCTCCCGGGCTTGCTCCCGCCGGGATTGGCGGACCCTGCGGTGGAGGTTCGGGACGGCCGCCTGCATCTTCGGGCCCGCATCTCTCCGGCGGAGTTTCCCAGGATGCCCGATCTGGGGCCCCTTTTGGGGGTACTTCCCGACACCGTGGATTTTCGTGCCGAAGCGTCCCTGGTTCCCTACGACGAGATCGAAGCCGCCCTGGTGGTCCACGAGGCCGAAGCCTCCCGGATCCCCATTCCCAAGCGCCTTATCCCCGAGCTGTTGAAAGCCTTGGGTCGGGTGGAACGGCCGGGTCTCCCCCCCGACGCCGTGGCCGTCCCTATCCCGGCGGGCCTCTCGTCGGCTTATCTCCTGGGTGACCGTTTGATCCTCAAGGGAGGAGGGTGAGTCTCGAAGCCATGGCCCAGCTCCTCGTGGTGGACGACGAAGCCTCCATCGGCCATGCCTTGCGACAGCTCTTCGAATACGAGGGACACGCCGTCCGGGTTGCCAGGAGCGGTGCGGAGGCCCTGGCCCTGGTGGAGGATCGGCCCCCCGACGTGATTTTCCTGGACGTCAAGATGCCTGGCATGGATGGGCTGGAGGTGCTGGAACGTCTCCGGGCGAGGGATCCGTCCTCGGTGGTGGTCATGATCAGCGGTCACGGCACCATCGACACCGCCGTGGAGGCGACCCGGAAAGGGGCCTTCGACTTCCTGGAAAAGCCTCTGGACTCCAACCGGGTGCTGGTCACCTTGCGGAATGCCCTGGCCGTGCGAGGCTTGGCCGAGCGGGTGGAGCGTCTCGAAAGCGAGGTGGAGAGCCGCTATGAGATCGTGGGTGCCTCCTTTGCCATCCGGTGGGTTTTGGAACGGGTGGAGCGGGTGGCTCCCACGGAGGCCCGGGTGCTCATCACCGGAGAGAACGGTACCGGTAAGGAACTCGTGGCTCGGGCCATCCACCGGTTGTCCCCTCGGCGGGACAAACCCTTTGTGGAGGTGAACTGCGCCGCCATTCCCTCGGAGCTCATCGAGTCGGAACTCTTCGGCCACATCAAGGGGTCCTTCACCGGGGCGGTGGCGGACCGGGCCGGGAAGTTCGAGCAGGCGCACGGCGGGACGCTGTTCCTGGACGAGGTGGGGGATATGTCCCTGGCGGCCCAGGCGAAGGTCCTGCGGGCCCTGGAGCAGGGGGTGATCACCCGGGTGGGGAGCTCCAAGCCGGTCCACGTGGACGTGAGGGTGGTGGCCGCAACGAACAAGAACCTGGAACAGCTGATCCGGGAAGGTCGGTTTCGCGAAGATCTCTACTATCGCCTCAACGTGGTACCCATCGAAATTCCCCCCCTCCGGCAGCGGAGGGAGGACATTCCCATGCTGGTGCGGCACTTTGCCGCCCGCCTCCAGCAGACGGACGGGGTCCCCCGCCGGGAATTTTCCCAGGAAGCCCTCGAACGCCTCCAAGAGCTGGATTGGCCGGGCAACGTTCGGGAGCTGCGGAATACGGTGGAGCGGCTCCTGATCCTGGCGCGGGGGAATCCCATCGACCGAGCCGATGTGGAACTTCTGGTGGGAGGGCCCCAGGGGGGAGGAGGGGTGGGGGTGGGGGTGGCCCAGGCCGCTACCTTCCAAGAGTTCCGGGAGCAGGCGGAACGGGCCTTCCTTTTGCAGAAGCTTCGGGAGCACAATTGGAACGTGGCGGAAACGGCCAGGGCCCTGGCCATGCCCCGTTCCAACCTGTACAAGAAGATCGAGCGTTTCGGTCTGGTGCGGGAGCGCGCCGACTGAGCCTCGGAAGGTTTCCGGCCCTGGCGGGCGGGAGGGGTGGAGCAGGGCCGGCGGAGTGCAGGTCGGGTTTTGCCGGGGGGCGACCCTGAGGGGATCGGACGGAGCAGCGGGTGGATGAGATGACCAAGAACGGGGGGTGGAAGGCCGTCGTTCGAGACTGGCTGCGCTACACGGCAGCCAGCTTGGTCCTCTTGGCCCTTCTCAAGGTGTTCCTGGTGGAAGCCTTCACCATCCCCACCTCTTCCATGGAGAGGACGCTCCTGCCTGGGGATTTCGTCCTGGTGAACAAGCTTTTGTATGGGGCGGAAATCCCCGGGACGAGTCTGCGATTGCCCGCCCTTCGGGAGCCCCAGCGGGGGGAAGTGGTGGTTTTCCATCCCCCCCACGACCCCCGGGCGGCCTACGTCAAGCGGGTGGTGGGGGTCCCCGGCGACACGCTTCAGATGCGCCGGAAGATCCTGTGGGTCAACGGAAAGCCGTGGCGGGAACCCTACGTGGTCCACACGGATTTCGCCGAAGACCCCACCCATCCCGCCATGCGCTGGCAACTGGACCACCTCGCCCAGCCGGCGAGTCAGGTGGTCTCTCGGGCGGCTTCTCGTCGCTACCGGCCGTCCCGGGACAACTGGGGTCCCCTGGTGGTACCCGCCGGAAAATACTTCGTCCTGGGTGACAACCGCGACAACAGCGAAGACTCCCGCTACTGGGGCTTCGTCGATCGTCAGGCCATCGTCGGACACCCCTGGGTGGTTTATCTCTCCCTTTCCCCCGACCCGACCGAAGGGCCGCCCTGGCTCGAGCGGATCCGGTGGGACAGGACGGGGGAACGGGTGCGGTGAGGGATCGAGGAGACCCGGGGGTAAAGGCCCCAGGGGGGCATTGCGCCGGAGGCGGCTTCCCCTTCTAATTCTCCCGGTTGACCGGTGGCTGGCGGCTGTCCCCGGTCCTCCTCCGGCCCCCCCGGGGCCGGGGCTCCCTCCCGAGCCCCCTCTGTCGGAGAGGAAGTTTCGGGTCGACTGTTTCGGTTTCCCCGGGGAACGACAGGGCGGGGCCGTAGCCCTTTTCGGATCCACGAGCGACTGTCCAGGATGCGCGCACCCTCCAAACGAAACCTTTCTCGGGAAGGGTCTCTGGACCAGTACCTCAAGGAGATCTCCGCCTATCCCCTGATCGACCGGGAAGAGGAGATTCGCCTGGCCCAGGCGATCCGCAGGGGGGAACAGTGGGCGCTGGATAAGCTGGTCCGCTCCAACCTCCGGTTCGTGGTTTCCGTAGCCAAGAAATACCAGAATCAGGGCGTGCCCCTGGCAGATCTCATCAACGAGGGGAACATGGGCCTTATCCGGGCCGCCCAAAAGTTCGACGAGACCAAGGGCATCAAGTTCATCAGCTACGCCGTCTGGTGGATCCGCCAGGCCATTCTCCAGGCCCTGGCGGAACAGAGCCGGATCGTGCGGGTGCCCTTGAACCGGGCAGGGGCCCTGCACCGCATCGGCCGACGGAGTTCCAACCTGCTCCAGGAGCTGGGTCGGGAACCTACGGTGGAGGAGATTGCCGAGGAGATGGAGATCAGCCGGGAGGAGGTGGAAAGGACCCTGGCCATTTCCCAATCCCATCTGTCCTTGGACGCACCCGTGACCCCGGGGGAAGACAACCGCCTCTTGGACTACCTCCCCGACCAGTATTCCCGCGGGCCCGAGGAGGAGGCCTTCGAAAAGGCGCTCCGGGAGACGGTGAACGAGGCCCTCTCGACCCTCAAGGAGCGGGAGGCCAGGATCCTCCGCCTCTACTTCGGCCTGGACGACCAGGAGCCCATGACCCTGGAGGAGATCGGCGACCTGATGGGGATCACCCGGGAGCGGGTGAGGCAGATCAAGGAGAAGGCGCTGAACCGCCTGCGTCATGCCTCCCGGGCCCGGTTCCTGGAGACGTTCCGATAGGAGCCCCCTCCCGGTTTCGTCAAGCGGGCACCCTTGCAGGTCCCATGGCCCGTTTCCCCGCGGCGGAGGGGGGGTCTCCACCCTCTCCTTGACACCCACCCGGGGCAGGAATAGCTTTCGAGGCTTTTTACCAACTGGTACTTGGGAATTCGCCCATGAAGACCCTGACTCCGAAGGCTGAGGACATCGAGCGCCGCTGGTGGCTGGTGGATGCCACGGGCGTCCCCCTGGGCCGGCTGGCCAGCCACGTGGCGGGGATCCTCCGGGGGAAACACAACCCCTTCTATACGCCCCATCTCGACACCGGTGACCATGTGGTGGTCATCAACGCCTCCAAAGTGCTCCTCACCGGACGCAAAGCGGATCAGAAGACTTACTTCCGCCATTCAGGGTACATGGGAGGGGAGAAGCACATCCCCTTCCGCCGCATGTTTGCGAAGTCGCCGGAGCGGGTCGTCGAGCTGGCCGTGAAGGGAATGTTGCCCAAGAACGCCCTGGGACGCCGCATGAAAGACAAGTTGAGGGTATATGCCGGCGCAGAGCACCCTCATCAGGGGCAGAATCCCCAGCCCTTGGTGCTGAAACGGTAAACGGAGCGGTTCATGGTCGTCGAGGAGTCGTCCAAAATCCAGAAGGTAGGTCGCCGGAAAACCGCCGTGGCTCGGGTCCTCCTGCGGCCTGGCAAGGGGGAATGGACCGTGAACGGCCGCCCGTTGGCTGATTATTTCCCTCGCAAGAGCCACCAGCTTCGGATCGAGGAGCCCCTCCGGGTCACGGACCTGATGGGGCGTTTCGACGTGCTCATCCGGGTCCAGGGGGGTGGTCTTACCGGCCAGGCTGATGCGGTGCGCCTGGGCTTGGCCCGGGCCTTGGTGGCCCACGATCCCGATCTTCGTCCGGTCCTACGGGCCAAGGGGCTTCTCACCCGCGATCCCCGGAAGGTGGAGCGGAAGAAGCCTGGTCGGCCCAAGGCCCGCAAGCGTTTCCAGTTCAGCAAGAGGTAAACCTTCCCCCGGCGCCGACATGCAGGCTGAGACCCTTCCCGTGCAGCTTTCGGACCTCTTGGAGGCCGGTGTCCACTTCGGGCACCAGACCCGCCGTTGGAACCCGAAGATGAAGAGCTTCATCTTCACGGAGCGCAACGGCATTCACATCATCGACCTCCGCAAGACCCTCGACCGTCTTCTCCGGGCCCAGAACCTGGTCCGTCAGGTGGTGCTGAGCGGGGAGCGGGTCCTCTTTGTCTGCACCAAGCGGCAGCTTCGCAGCATCATCGAACAGGAAGCCGTCCGCTCGGGCTCCTTCTACGTCACCGAACGGTGGCTCGGAGGAATGCTGACGAACTTCCAGACGATCCGGAAGCAGATTCGCCGCCTCCGGGAACTGGAGCGGGGCCAGGAGGAGAACGCTTTCGAGTTCTACACGAAAAAGGAACGCCTCCTCCTCGAGCGGGAGCGGCAGAGACTGGAGAAGTACCTCGCAGGGGTCAAGGAGATGACCCGCCTGCCGGGGGCGGTGTACGTGGTGGATGCCCGCAAGGAGATCATCGCCGTCAAGGAGGCTCATCGGCTGGGGATCCCGGTCATCGCCATCACCGACACCAACGCCGACCCGGACCTCATCGACTACCCGATCCCCGGCAACGACGACGCCATCCGTTCCGTGGCCCTCATCACCAAGGTGCTGGCCGATACCATCGAGATGGCTCGCCGGGAAGTCCCCGAAGAGGCCAGGCGACGGGTGGAGGAGATGGAAGCGACCACCTACTCCACGGAAACCGGAGAGACGCAGGAGGTGGAGGAGCGACCGGCCCGGCGTCGCCCCCGCCGGAAGCGCCGCCCCCGCCCGGAGGCCATTGCCCAGCATCTTCGGGGTGGGTCGGAAGACGAGGGAGCCGATTTCGACGCCCTGGAGGAGGAGGTGGAGCGGGCCGACAACTGAGGGGGCCTCGGGGGCCGCCCTGGTGGATGCGGGGTTTCCGGACACCCCGCCGAGGGAGGCGGAAGCAGGAAGGCGTGAGGCCGCAAGGTCCGGCCACCCCTTCCGGCCCCGCCTCCTTTCCTTAGGCAGCTACGCAAGAAAGGAAATCACAGAGGGACCACACCATGAGCATTTCCGCACAGCAGGTCAAAGCCCTCAGGGATCGCACCGGGGCCGGGATGATGGAGTGCAAGAAAGCCCTGGAGGAGGCCAACGGCGACATGGAGGCCGCCATCGACATCCTTCGGGCCAAGGGAGCGGCCAAGGCGGCCAAGAGGGCCGAGAGGGCGGCCAAGGAAGGCATCATCGGCAGCTATGTGCACTTCGGGGGGAAGGTGGGGGTGATGGTGGAGGTGAACTGCGAAACCGATTTCGTGGCCAAGACGGAGGCCTTCCAGGCCCTGGCCAAGGATTTGGCCATGCATATCGCGGCGTCCAATCCCCTGGTGGTGAGTCCCGAGGACTTCCCCCCCGAGGTGGTGGAGCGGGAGCGCAAGGTCTACCTCGAGCAAGTGAAACTCGAAGGGAAGCCTGAAGCGGTGGCCGAGAAGATCGTGGAGGGCAAACTCAGAAAGTTCTTCCAGGAGAACTCCCTCCTGAGCCAGCCGTTCGTGAAGAACCCGGAAAAGACGGTGGGCGATCTGGTGACGGAAGTCTCGGCCAAGACGGGTGAGAAGATCCGCGTGGCCCGCTTCGTCCGGTTCCAGGTGGGGGAAGGGAGCTGAACAGGGAGGGGGTCGGGGTGGGGCTCCTGCGGCCCATCCGCCGCCTTTCGGGTGAGCACAAGAAGACCAAGGACGGGAAGTCATGACCGCGCCCCAAGGGGTCAAGTATTCCAGGGTCCTCCTGAAGCTGTCGGGCGAGGCCTTGGCGGGGAGCCAGGGCTTCGGGATCGATCCCCCGGTGGTGGACCGGATCACCGACGAGGTGAAGGCCGTCCACGAGATGGGGGTGGCTCTGGGCCTGGTCATCGGGGGCGGCAACATCGTCCGGGGGGCTTCCGCCAGCGCCCAGGGGATGGACCGGGTTTCGGCGGACTACATGGGGATGCTGGCCACCATCATCAACGCCCTGGCCATCCAGGATCTCCTGGAAAAGAAGGGTGTGGACACCCGGGTGATGACCGCCATTCGCATGGATGAGCTGGCGGAGCCCTACATTCGGCGCCGGGCGCTGCGCCACCTGGAGAAGGGCAGGGTGGTCATCTTCGCCGGGGGGACCGGCAACCCGTACTTTTCCACGGACACCGCCGCGGCCCTCCGGGCCATCGAAATGGAGGCCCAGGTCGTCATCAAGGCCACCAAGGTGGCGGGAGTGTACACGGCCGATCCGGTGAAGGACCCCTCAGCCGAGTTCCTCCCCGCCATCACCTTTCAGGAGGTGGTCACCCGGGAGCTGGCGGTCATGGACGGGCCGGCGGTCTCCCTCTGTAAGGAGAACGGCTTGCCCATCATCGTGCTGGACCTGGATCGGAAGGGCTCCGTGGCGGCGGCCATCCGGGGAGAGCCGGTGGGCACGCTGGTCTCGTAGCTCCATCTCGGTCCACCCAGGGAGGTGCTCCCATGTCCGTTCTCAAGGAAGCCGAAGATGCCATGAAGGGGGCTCTGGAGGCTACCCGGCGGGAGTTTGCCACGGTCCGCACGGGGAAGGCCACACCGGCCCTTTTGGATACCGTGCGGGTGGCGGCCTACGGAACCCAACTCCCCCTCCAGCAGGTGGCCACGGTCCACGCCCCCGAGCCGAGTCTGTTGTTGGTGCAGCCCTTCGATCCTTCCCTCATCGGGGCTGTGGAGAAGGCGATCCGGACGGCCGACCTGGGGTTCAACCCATCCAACGACGGCAAGGTCATTCGGGTTCCCGTGCCGCCCCTCACCCAGGAGCGGAGGAAGGAATATGTCCGGCTCCTGCACAAGATGGCCGAAGAGGGAAGGATTTCCATCCGCCACGCGCGCCACAGGGCCCGCGAGACGA